>CBDUVV010000172.1:0-3207 GCA_965370755.1 uncultured archaeon
CGCCGTGCCTCACCGGGATCCGCGCCTGCAAGGGGGTCGTAGTTCTTCTGGACCAGACCCTTCTTCCGACAGAGGTCAAGTACATAGAATGTCGAGATGTCGAGACCCTTGCCGAGGCCATTGAAAGCCTCAGAGTCAGAGGGGCGCCGGCTATTGGAGTAGCAGCTGCTTTTGGTCTTGCTTCAATTGCTGTTCAGAATTCCCACCGCTCAAGGGAAGAAATTCTTGAATTACTAAGAAATGGCAGGGATAGACTCGCCTCCACCAGGCCAACAGCAGTCAACCTGTTCTGGGCGTTAAACAAGGTCATGGAAGTAGCCGAAAATTCAGAGAACCCCGCAGAAGCTGTGTTAAAGGAAGCCCTGCGGGTTTACGATGAAAATCTGGAGAGCGATAAAAAGATTGGTGAGAACGGCGCTGATGTATTTGAAGATGGGGACATTGTTATCACCCATTGCAATGCCGGAAGCCTTGCCACGGCGGGCATTGGGACGGCCCTCGGGGTGATTAAAACCGCCGCCAAAAAGGGGAAAAAATTAGAGGTTTTCGCAGATGAGACTAGGCCTCTTTTGCAGGGGGCGAGACTTACGGCCTTCGAGCTCGTGGACGCGGGGATACCTGTAACGGTAATAGTGGATGGGAGCTCCGGCCTAGTTATGCGAAAGCACGGCGTCACAAAGGTTATCGTTGGTGCCGATAGGATAGCCGGCAACGGTGATGCGGCAAACAAGATTGGGACCTATAACTTGGCCGTCCTTGCCAAGGAGCACAAGATTCCCTTCTACGTGGCTGCCCCCCTTTCCACCATAGATATCAGCCTGGCCAGCGGTGACGACATTCCCATCGAATATAGAAGCGAAAAGGAGATCGAGTTCATTAACGACAAGCGATCTGTGGCCGGCGGAGCGGGAGCATTAAATCCCGCTTTCGATGTAACTCCCCATGAATACATCACCGGCATAATAACCGAGAAGGGCGTGTTGAAGGCGCCTTACACGGAGAGTATTAAGAAGGCCTTTGAATCCTAATGAAGCAGCATCAGACACTACTATAACTTCATACGACCGCATGAGGCGTTAGATGGGCATACTCCGGCAGAAATGGCTGGCTTGGACCTTAATCTGGGTGTTAACAAATGGTTAGGGTTGATTAAGAAGGCTACAGAGAGTTAACCGTGCATAGTAGAAGTATATGGTTGAGGTATACCGGTCTGTCCTCCTACATTTGTTACTATCTTTTCTGCTTCTAAAAGAGTCGCCTTTTTTAGATACATTCCTTGATCATATACCGCGCACGACTTTTTTGATTCACGAAGGATTTTCTGAAAACAATCTATACATCCAGAGCTCCCCATTTGAATTACTTTTTTAGTCTTTGGGTCGAGGCAATTTGCAAATACCGACACATTGACTGCTCTTTCAAGGACCGCCCCTTTGCCTTTTCTAGGTTTAACCAATTTTTTCACCTCTTTTATTCTTTATAATGGTGTCATCTATTTTTAACTTTTAGTGAGAGTGTATGAAAAGTGATACCAACCGTTTGTTCAACAACCGTGTTTCAACACTAGTCATGGGTTATACCCACCTAAGATTCAACGGTACGGGCTAGCCCAAGGTTTAAATCATTCTAAACAATCGTTAATGTCATGCACGCTGACGAGTTTTTGAGGTCTAAAGAAATAGACTTCAAGTTGATTAAACAGAATCAACCTACTTTTCGCTGTATCGACTCCGCAGACGAGCGAGGTGTCTCTACTAAACAGATTGTGAAGAGCATGATCGTGAAGACTTCGGATGAATTCATCCAATGCCTAATACCCGGGCATCTCGATCTGAACAATGAGAAATTATCTTCTGTACTCGGCCCATTCGAGATGGCGGATGCTGAGGAGGTGGAAAAAGCCACAGGCCAAGCGGTAGGCACAATCCATCCATACGTCGATGTACCCAAGAAACTTGTGGATCAACGGATTTCAGATAATGAGACTTTATCCTTTACCACGGGCAATCCAATGGAGGGAATAATAATCCAAAAAGAGAACTTTCTGAAGGCTTTAGGAACCTACGAAGTTCTGGATATCTGCAGTGACCCCGAGGAATACTTGGAAGAGTTAGCGACTAAACATGAAATCCAAAAACACGATGCCAAGTTCCTCGTGGAATCCGAATCTCTGAATTACTTCGAAAGCATTGTAGGCTCTCTGGGATCGGAAAACGCAGTAGAATGGCTGCGCAACCTTGTGAGATACGCCAAAACCAAGGGGAAGGATTTCAGTGTGGTTAAACCGGATTGGCTTGTGGAGATTGCGGGTGCGGATCTAACGGAGTTCGCCAAGAAGGATTTGATCCTCAAAGTGATAGAAAATGAAGCCCAACCCGAGATAAGGGTGGAGTCGGTGAACCTTGAATCATCGGCCCAAAAAGTTCTTGATGATAACGTCAAGCTCGCAGAGCAGTACAAGGGCGGTGACGAGAAGGTTCTCAATTTTCTTGTTGGGCAGGTGATGAGGCAAACCAAGGGCGCCTTCGACCCAAAAGAGGTGCGCACAAAGCTTTTGGACTTGCTTGAAAATTGAGGTGCCCCGGTCGAGCACAATGAGGCCACATCCACAGCCCCAAGCATTATTTACGTACTAATTGTCATCGGTCGTTGCCGATATATAACCTTTGCGGGATGGATGGAATTAACTAAAACAACTTAACCGGGATTATTTATACCACTAATATCTCACTTATATTGTTGGTGAGTGAGGTGAGGAAAAAATTAATTCACGGTCTAGGTCTGTTGGTATTATCATTGGCGATTGCCTATATATTAATCACGATTCTTAGGGGCTCGTGGGAAGTTGCTCGGGCCCTTATGGGGTCAAATTATAACACAATAGGGCAGGTAGTGAGGCAATACGAGTTTTCCCTTTTCAAACCATTGCTCGTCATGCTTTTGGCCGGTTCACTTGGTTCCCTCGAGGGCTACGTCGAGAAACTTAGGGTCAGATACATTGGGATGGCATCCATAGTCTTCATGTTCCTGGTATTTTCCATAAACATTAAGTTCTTAAAAAATATCGGCGGCTTATTGTTATTATCAATTGGCTTTATTTTGATGGCAGTTCTCTTCATAACACTCCTCTCGTCCAAATGGCATTCGTACGAGCTGATGGCGCTGGGAGGGTTATCAGCTGTTTTCTCACTAATAAACCTAAACAAC
>CBDUVV010000173.1:0-3206 GCA_965370755.1 uncultured archaeon
AGACGTCCAATTTATTATATCCTTTTCTATCGCGCAACCTTCTGTTCCAGTGCTTCTTCTGCGCCTCTCAGAAAAAAGATTTATATTATAAGACGAAGCTAATCTCAATTGAGGGTCATGAGAGCGGTTGAAGGGGTCGGCATTCTGAACGTGTTCCTAGGCGTCATCGCCTTGTACCTGCCCTTCAAGTTCTATTCTTTCGCCTCCAGTCTATTCACGCCAGAGGTCGCGCCGCCCTTCAGTTTGGCGGCAGTAAAGATCCTCACTTTGTTTCTTTTTATGCCTACCATTATCCTCGTTGTCAACGGCATAGCCCTCCTCACCCTCGGCCAAAAGCTTGCGAAGGTACCAGAGTACAGGGCTTTCTCTGAGGCGGGAGAATACATGGGGAGGCTCAAGGGCGTTGATATCGAGGAGGGTGAGGTCGAGACGTTCGATTTGGACGATAAGGGAAAAACGACAGTGCATTCGGGTGAAGAACTCCTTGCCATAGACGATGTGGTGATAGTAAAGAAGCCCGAGGTGGAGATCGGCGGGGTGCGCCATGAATTCGTTGACAAGGAGGTTTACAACGGGTTCGGGGAGTATCTGGGCAAGGTAGTGGAGGTGACCCTCGACAAGGCCGGGGAAGTCATGTCTTTTCTGGCGGTGAGAGGCGATTCCGAAAAGGTCATCAAGGCCGATGATATCGAGTCGAGCAATGGTGTCATCATCGTAAAGTACAATGCTTAAACGCACTGTGGAGAGGGAGTATTTGAGGGTGCTGCCCCACGGCGGCGGCATTCTATTGAACGACGTTCCTGCAAAGCTCGATAATGTCACGAGGCACGACTACCGGGTGGACCTGGAGCTCGGGGGAAACGCGGCCTTCCTGGTGGAGCATGTATTAGGATGTCTCCTCTTGGCCGGCATAAACAGCGCCAAGGTCTACGGTACGTCGAGGGAGTACGATAACACGAGGCAGACCCATCGGGACGCCGAGGCAAGGGGCATGATGCCATCTGTGGTTCTAGGCAATCCCTATGGTACATTAGACGCTGAGCTCTATCAGGCCCTCAGGGAGGCGAGCACGAGGGAAACTTCGCCCAGGAGGATAAGCGTTGAGGATGAGGCCTCTTACTCGTCCCAATACGGCAACATAAAGATCTCTCCCAGCGACCGCCTTTTCATTATAGTTGAGGCCGGGGACCTCTCATATGAATTTGAGATGGGCGATGCGGATAAGGCCCTGGAGATTGCAAGGTCCAAGACCCCTTATCTCGGGGGCCTGACCGAGAAGAGCATTCCCCACGTGGTGGGCGACATTCTGGGCGACATCGTGGGAATAGGCGGGATAAACTGCGCGGAGATTGAGATGCGGCCCGGAAAGGAGTATCATCGGGTCACTATTGAGGTCTTAAGGAAGCTTGTGAAAGTTGAGCTTTAAAAATCATCTTTGTATCCATTGAATGGAAAGATGTATTGAGAAGTTAGGTGAGGGGTATGGGGTGGCCCATTAAAATAATCATCCCAACTTCTCAATGTAATGAGGGGAATTTCGACCGCCGTATAAAGCTTGTGGTCAAGATGGCGGCATGCCCATCTTTCTCTCCCGATTATCAATAAGTTAACAGGTGTTAAGATGGCGTCATCTAACCATGAAAGCCCCATGCGAGCTTGTGGTCTGGTACGTTCTTCCGACCATAAAAGCGGATTTGGCCAAGGAGCTCATAAACCGCGGAACGAGCCAAAAGGGCGTGGCAAAAATGCTCAGCATAACAGAGGCAGCCGTCTCCCAATACGTCAAGGGAAAGCGGGGAGGCAAGCTCGAGCTTAAAGAAGGGGCGAAGGACGCCATAGCAAACCTGGCGGATGCGATTGTTGCCGGCGAGGAGGGAAACCTCATCACCGAGATGTGCAGAATCTGTGGAAGGGTGAAGGCGGACAAGACCCTCTGTGGGCCACATATGGAGCACGAGCTAGTGCCTAAGGGATGCGACGCCTGCTTCGTACCCTGAGGACCGGGGGCAGGTTTTCACCACTTTTTTTGATATTTCGTTCTATCCGGTTGTGCCTTCTAGTTACAGTGCCTCTTAGGGCCTCTTCGTCAACTTCGCTGTTTGCTTCTACAAGTCCTTGGTCGATTGCGTTCTTGAGGAGGCCAAAGCCTTTTGGGGTTCTTTCAATCACAGTGGTCCAGCCATCTGATGTACCCACTGAGCCCAGGGAGATGTCGGCGAGCTTTGAAGTGTAGTCTAGACAGAGGGGGCATGATGGTAGGAGGGAGTCTTTCACCTCTTTTAGGGACACGCCCTTACTGACTTCACCTTCCACGTTGAACACGCCTCCCCTCACATCCATCCTACTTACAGAGGAGGGCTCAACCCCGAGTTTTTTCATGAGTTCGTTGTGTTGGAAGATGCCGGAGCAGAATAGGCCGATGGCGTAGATCTTCATGTCGCTATAAGGTGAGAAACCATTGGGATACAAGATTCCGTACTCCAAATTGCGGAGCGCCTGGATCTGGCAAGAGACGGCAACCACAGCTACGCTCTGTGCGCCTGATCTTGATGCCTCACCCAAAACGTGGACGACGGGGGTCTCTGTGTATTTGCTCCCTTCCGTGCCCTCAAGTTCTGCGGCAGACCTTATCAGCGTGATCTGACTCCTCCACTCCTCGTCCCTTCCCACCACTATGGCTGCGTCTATCTTCCCACTTTCGAAGGCAGCCTTAAGGATCATGGTTGCCACTCCACCGTCTTGGGGATTCTTTAGCATGCCCTTGTTGATGGCCCGAGCGGCCTTTAGGGATCTGCAATTTCCAAGGTCGTCCTCTTTTACCCTCTGGAATACGTGCTTTGCCTCAAGGACCCTTACCATGGGGCAGTGCTCATAGCACGCTCCGTCCTCACCATATGGCGATGCGCAGCCTTCGACACATTCACCCACAAGCTTGGGTGTGCCATTTAACTTTAGCCTGTTGCAAAAGGCGGTGCAGGCCCCACAGCTCACGCAGAAGCCGGGGTCAATAACCTCTGCCTTCAGCTCCTCGAACCGCCTGCTCATGTCTCGACCTCCTTCAAGACGAATCCTTTGAAGTGATCCAGGCCATTCCTTTTTATGACCTCGTTTATCCGCTCCTTGCCGTGGGCGTGTTCACGGAAATAGGCTAAAGACGCGTCCAGGGCCTTGAAGACATCATCCTCCGATACGCCCTCCACTATCAA
>CBDUVV010000174.1:0-3161 GCA_965370755.1 uncultured archaeon
AACAGTGTATAAAAGCAATAGCAGTTTGGATATTTCATTGAGTTTCGACTTATAAAGGTGGTTTCAATGAGGCTAAATAACGGTGACCAATTCCCGAGCGTGAGCGGTCTTACTATTGGCGGCGGTAGTCAGGCTATCCCCGAAGATTTGAAACAAGAATGGAATGTTGTCCTATTCTACCGAGGACATTGGTGAGCATTCTGTAATCTGCAGTTCGCAGACTTCGGTGAAAACCAGGAAAAGTTCAGAGACGCAGACATCGGCATTGTCGCGTTGTCGGTCGATAAGGAAGAAGATGCTCGGAAAATGGTTGAAAATCATAAGATCGAATTTCCAGTCGTTTACGGGTTGGATGTTAGGAAAGAAGCCGAGAAGATCGGTGCATATTTTGATAGCGAGAACGGTTACTTTCAACCCGCCAATTTTATCTTGCGTGGTGGGAAGGTATTCAATGCAACCTATTCCAGTGGCCCGTTGGGCCGCCTTCAGGCACAGCAGGTACTGATGCTTGTAGGCCATTATCGCGAGGAAGAAAAAGCGCGGTAGAGCTAGGGCAAGAAGGTGCGAGTTTAGGCCCAGGCCTCTGATGATATTGACTTGGCATGTCGTGATCGGGGATGCGCTCTACTGTATTACCGACTCGTCAATGGTGGTGGCTACAGCCGTGAAGGACGAGTCGTTACCCTCAAGCGATGGCCATTCCCAACATGTCGTGACAGTCCTAAAATATCGGGAATAGACCCTGTTCTCCAGGGGACCATCCAAACCCATCTCAATTCCATTTTTTCTGCCTTATCAGCGACTTAAAGTAATTCCAAGATAGTTTTTTTGTTTTGGCACAGGCTTTGCCATTACACTTCTTAGGATCATAAAGAACCGGAAAGGAAGTGGAAGGCAATGAAATCTGTCAAAGCGTGCTTGGTTACTGTGCTTTTGGGTGGAGTATTGGGACTATTATTTTCAATGATGGCAGATCGGCTTACGGGGATTTCTTTTGATTCGATAGCCCCCAAGGCAGAAATTATAGCAGTAATGCCTGTTTATGATGGCTTACATACTAGAAGGTTGGTGGGTTACTTGGGGCTTTATAATAGTTCAGAAGGTCTTCTGTTGGTTAGATGAGTGGATAGATTAGCTATCCGCTGGACTGCCATGGACCTCGGACTTATACAGGAAGAGGTCTCGGGACCCAAAGGGGTCCTGGTTCTTTTGTTAGAAGGGATTCTACATATGACGATAAAGGACCTTAGGCCGCCGATCTAAAGAGCGAATAATCAAATACGTCTATATGCATCTAATTACCGAGAAAGGAGACAAGACAATGGCTAAGCCTATTCATATCACGGATGGCACCTTCGATGCGGAGGTGCTCAGGTCCGATATCCCCGTTCTCACCGACTTCTGGGCAGAATGGTGCGGACCGTGTAAGACGATCGCCCCCATCCTGGAGGAAATCTCCGAGGAGTACGACGGCAAGCTTAAAATTGCGAAGATGGATGTGGATGAGAACCCACGAACTCCTGCGCGCTTCGGCATCCAAGGCATCCCAACCTTGATGCTGTTTAAGAACGGACAGGAGATGGAGCGACTTGTGGGGGCATTGCCGAAGGAGAACTTGCTATCACGCATTCGCTCCCATCTGCCCCGAAACTAGTGAGTTAGGAGAAACCGGTCAGAAAGGAGGCAAGAAAGACATGCGTGCATTTATGAAGTTCAACAAAGGTATGATGAAAATGCCCATTCAGTGGAAGTTGTGGCTCGCGCTGCTGGTAACCGCCAACATGGTCGTGCCGCTCTTTTTTCTCGGCCGCCTGGAGGCACAGGTTGTTCTTGGTACATTACTCATCAGCATGATGCTCATGACGGTATTGACCGCTCTTTCTGGCTTCACTCGTCTTTTGGGCCTCGGTCATATTTTTTGGTTCCCGTTGCTCTATTTCCTTTGGACACGGCTCGGTCAAATTCCGGCCGACGATTTTTTCGGGATCTGGGTTCGTGGACTGATGGTCATTAACGCTACATCCCTTGTGATAGACGTCGTCGATGTCATCCGTTATATCGCTGGGGAGCGGGAGGAAACAGTTAAGGGACTGTAGGAGGACGGGCAGACCATACCGAGCCTCATCTGGCACTTGGTCTTCGGAGGGGTCCTCGGGGTTTCCTACGAGGCGCTGAGGAGGGAATCGTTTGCCTCTCTTCTCGAGCGTGAATGAGTCGCCGACTGAAACTACTCGTCAGTGGAAATAGAAGGCCTTCGGGGGGCCACTCATATTGTTCCTATCATCACATGGGGTGCTTCACCCTTAAACGGGACGTGCCGTAAGCTCCATGCCGGGCTGCTCAACAGAAGGGTCTGATTACCGAGGCTGAGTTTTGCAAAAACTGCCGGTAGAGAGATCTGGGTATCGGGCGATTTTGCAGAAGATGAAGTAGGCACCTACGAGTTGACAAGCATTCCATCGCTTATTAGGTTTTAACTTGACAGTAAGGAGGGACAGAATGAAGCGGTGCAAATATTTTTGGATAGCTATTTTTCTCATCGCTGTTCTAGGCCTGGCAGGTTGCATGCATTCGGTTACCCAGAAAGAAGGGGGAGCCGGTGGGCGTCAGAGTGAGACGGGAGGCTACTAAGCGGTTCCGCACGCGTTCATTGCCGTTTTTAAAAGCCCGACCATTTAACTCAACCGCCCTCATCTGCCCAGGACTTAATGCGGGAAACAATCTTCTGGTGGCTCTTCACCTCCGCCTCCGTTTTCGCCTTCGTACGGGATGGATAGCCCCACCCTAAAGCTTTGCAAGACTCAATTAAAGCGTCGATTAATTGCGTCTTGGGATGATTGACAACCCATTCCCATGTGATATTTGTCCCTTCGTTAGAGCCTCCCCGAGCATTGATAAAGCTTCAAGATGTGAAGCCTAACCGGAGGGACATAAGGTGTTCGTCAGAGGGGGAAATGAACGGAAAAATCTAAGCCCAGCCGCTCTGTGATTATTATCGAAAGGGTATACTGGCTTTCTTGTTTCGCCCTTCTTCATGAGCCAGGTCTAAGATGAAAGACGAGGAGAAAACGAAAGAACAGCTTGTCCGGGAACTAGGGTCACTTCGCGATCAGATGGCTGGGTTAAGTCAGTCTGAGGCCGAGCGGGGGCAAGCAGGTGAG
>CBDUVV010000175.1:0-3124 GCA_965370755.1 uncultured archaeon
TTTTCTTGACCTGTGGTCTTGGCGGCGGCACTGGCAGTGGGAGCATTCCAGTAATCGCTGAGATAGCCAAGAGCGTTGGCGCTGTAGTGGTTGGCGCTGTAACCATGCCCTTCAAGATAGAGAGGGCGAGGATACAGAAGGCCCGAGCATCTTTGGAAAGGCTGAGGAAGCATGCGGACACCGTCATCATTATAGACAACAATAAATTACTGAGCTACGTTCCGGACGTCCCCATGAATGAAGCGTTCACCGTTGCTGATGAGGTAATGGCCAGGATGGTAAAGGGGATAACTGAGACCATATCTTCTTCCAGTCTCATAAACCTCGACTTCGCCGATGTGAGGACTGTAATGACTCACGGCAAAGGGAATGGCATTGCCATGATTGGTTTGGGCGAGAGCGATACCAGAAATAGGGCCGAGGAGGCCGTTCAACATGCTCTGGAAAACCCATTACTCGACGTGGACTATCGCGGTGCCACGGGTGCCTTAGTACACATAACTGGCGGCGAAGATCTGACCTTGGCCGAAGCTAACCAGATCGGTGAAACAGCCACCAGCTACCTGCGTGAAGACGCGAACGTCATATGGGGCGCCAGAATCCTTCCCGAGTATAAGGGAAAAGTGGAAGTCATGGTCATAATGACCGGCGTCACTTCGACGGACATAGTCGGGCCGACCGAGGAGATAACAGTACCAAAGCGGGACATCCAGCGAAAATTCGTAGCACAGCCGAGAACAACTCAATTCTCCAATAAGCTGCCTTCGCAGCACCCTGATGGCAAGTCTGAGAAGGTGCCTCAGGGGGTAATGGCGAACCTGGACATCGACTATATATTGTGAGGTTGAATCCATTGGAGCGGTTCTCCGCTCCAACTTTTTGCCATTTTTAAGAGGGAATTGACATGGTAGCGGTTTGCGAATTCGCTGAGCAAGCGATTGTCCACAGCGATCACAGTAGCTACAACATATTTGCTCCTGGCGATGCAGCCTACGAGGTGGAAAACTATCTTTTAGTTTCCATCGATGACATCGGCTTCGTCGTAATCAGGCAGACCATAGAGGTAGGGGCGGAATGACACGAGAGCTGGAGTCTACGACCAACGAAATCGAGGGCAATCCAGGAGGGGCTTATGGCCATCTGAACCGCATGGATGATCTTCCGAGGATTTGGAAGGCAAATTCTCTGCGGCTCAAATTAAACGAAGAAATCAACAAGGGGGTATTTGATTGAAGAGATTTGGAAACACGTCGGACAAGATAAACGTCATTATTGGCGTTTTTGAGGAAGGTGAGAAGCTGAAGGGAAATGAGATCGCACAAAGAGTTCAGACCCAGGGATACAAGATACGGACGAATCATCTGAACATGTTCATATACTACAACATGCTCCACAAGCACCTGGATCGGGAAAAAGTGAACGGAACTAACTACTATTTCCTCGATAAAACCTTCATAAGGGCCTAGATATCCCGCCAGCTTCGATCCCAACCGTAAGGGCGCTCAGGGGCGCTTTCAAGCTTGAAGGATGCCCTCAAAGCCCCTTGATCTATTTTTATTCTTTACTCATTTTTCACACTAATTTGATCTTCTAGGAAAACTCTATAAACACGGCATATTATACCTTGAGGAAGCAATAAATGGGTGTAGTTATGCCAATAATTTGCTTCGATCTTGAAGGGCCTTTGTCTCCCCAGGATAACGCATATGAAGTTCTTGGGCTGGCCGAAAAGGGTCATAGTGTCTTCGAGGTCATAAGTCGGTACGATGACATCTTGACAATGCAAGAACGCCCTGGATACGAGCCTGGCGACACCTTGAAGCTCATTTTGCCCTTCCTTCTTCTACACGGCATAAAGGAAAGGGAAATAACGAAAGTCTCTAAGAAGGCCATGCTTATCCCTGGGGCGAAAGAAACCATAGCTGAACTAAAGGCCAAAGGCTGGAAGGTCCGCATAATCTCTACGAGCTATCAACAGCATGCTTACAATATTGCTGAGCAACTGGATGTGGATAGGAAAGATGTAGCCTGCACTCAGCTTCCTTTAGATGAATATCATTCGGAACTCGGAGAACAGGATATAAGTCTAATTGAGGCCGCGGAAGACAAAATTTTGAGTTTTAGGGTGGGTAGCAATGAGGATGAAATGGCGAGATTTCTCGACAAGTTCTTTTTTAAGGATATTCCGGAGACTCGTTTAGGCCGGATTTTTGATGAAGTTTCTATAGTTGGCGGATCGAGAAAGGTCAGTGCCATGGAAGGGTTCCTAGATGCAGCTGGAGTAAAATTTCAAGATGCCGTCGCAGTGGGGGATAGCATAACGGATTTCAAGATGTTGTCCAAAGTGAAGAACGAGGGCGGACTTGCAGTTGTTTTTAATGGAAACGAATACGCTGTCCCTCATGCCGATGTAGGCCTCGCATCCGTGGATATGCGAGGGCTGCTACCCATCGCCTCAGCTTTCTTCCATGATGGGCGAACCGGGGCCATTAAGGCCGTTAATCAGCTTGAAAAAACGGGGTTAAAAGTCAGTGATTATGGGGTGCCTGCGCCTGTTTATACTGTGGTAGTGAAAGATACTACAGACAGAATAGTTAAAGTGCATAAGGATTATCGCGAAATGGTGCGTGGGGAAGCTGGGAAACTTGGGTAACGGGCTTATTGGAAGCTAATTTAGTGTTCAGTCTAGGTTGGCTGCAACAGTTATCTTCACGAAATTTGCAAAGATTATTGTAACACCAAAAGCTTTATATTCCACATATATTATGGAACATATAGTATGAAAGATATATTTTTTTATGAACGTGGAAAACAAGTGTTATTAACATTGAGTGAAGGCGATAAATACGTCTCGGAGATCTCCAGTGATATTGGCGCCACTTATGCTCATACATTCAACCTGATCAAATTTATGGAAAAACAGGGTATTGTTGCTGCTAACAAAAAGGGAAGAACCAAGTATGTCAAACTTACTCCAAAAGGAATCGAACTTGCATCGGTCTTAGCACAATTTTTAGATTTACTAGAATCTCCACTTTCAAAGTTTAAAAAGAATGGCAAATCCGGGACCAGAATTAAGAAAAAAATACAAAAAAGTAAAACAGTTGAGATGGCGGAAACGCCA
>CBDUVV010000176.1:0-3099 GCA_965370755.1 uncultured archaeon
GTTCAGTAGAGATAGTGGGAGACATTAAAGCTACGCCCCTTAAGGGTGGGGGGGTTGATTACCACGTAACAAAGGATGGTACCGATGTAACGATTAAACGTAAGGGGGAAAAACAAGAGTATAAAGGACTCCCTAGATGCTCACATATTATTATCACGCCCGAGTCTGTCACAGTAATGTTCCAAACTGAGGTAGAGGTGAAAAAACCCAAGAAAAAACCGGTGAAGAAAGCAAAGCGAGTTAGATAACATAGAAATCAAGAGGTTGGTGGTTGCAGGAAAGGCGAAGTACCTAAATTCCACATCAGTTCTTTCTTCCTTCGGACGTTAAAACCATTGGCTCAACCTTGGCAAGCAACCGCCATTACTAACATCCCTTTTTGTTTTAAATAATGGTCGGATGGAGGTATATACAAATGCCCCCGTTGCTGTAACCCACCATTCACCGAAAGTACATATTTCACGATGAAATCATCACTCTTGACCGTTGGGACTCAGGGGCAATAACTGTTGAAATATGCCCCTTTCTCCTCCTACGGGAAAGTAACGATTACCTGGGATAATCGTGACTTCTAAAGTGGTTGTGTAATTCAATCCTAGGACGTATAATATCAAACAATATATCCCTTCTAGCTATGCTTGCCATCTGGAGAAAGCCCCATCTCTGGTTAGGGGGGGATGGAGTCGATGTTTCAGGCACATAAGCCGAGTTGCCCTTCGAGGGGTAAGTTCGGCTTTTTTCATTTGCAGACCAGAAATTGACTATGGAGTCCTTGGTTGATGGAGAGATGAGCTAAGGACCGCTTTAAGAATAATCCCGATTTAGGAAGGACAAGATGAAGGTTGGAGAGAAGACCAAAGAGCAGCTTATAAACGAACTGGAAGAGGCGCTCAAGCGGATTGCTGCGCTGGAAGAGATGGGAACCGAGCGCAAGCGGGCCGAAGATGCTCTAAAAGAGAGCGAGGCACAGTTCAGGCGCTTGGTTGATAATGCCGCTGACGCATTTTACCTAGTGAGGTTGGATGGCAAGATAGTGGACGTCAACAAACATGCTTGCGAAGCTCTCGGATACTCACGCGATGAATTGCTGAGTTTATCTGTATCCGACGTTGATGTTGCTTGGAACCTCCAAGACCTGGATAAATTATTTTCTAGTTTATCATCTGACGAGCCTGTGAACATTGAGGGCGTTCACAGGCGCAAGGATGGCTCCACGCTTCCTGTTGAGATTAGGCTTAGCGTATTCGAATCTGGAGGAAAGCAACATTTTCTTGCGTTAGCCAGGGACATCACCGAGCGCAAGCGGGCTGAGGAGGCTTTGCGGAAGTCGGAGGAGAACTATCGGTCTATCTTCAATTCAGTTAACGACGCAATCTCTGTCCACAATGTCGAGACCGGGGAATTTGTCGATGTAAACCAAAAATGGACTGAGATGTTGGGTTACACTCGAGAGGAAGCCCGCCACCTCCGGATTGAAGATATTAGCTCTAGAGAGCCTCCACACACCCAGGAAGATTCAGTAAAATTATTAAAGAGGGCCGCCGAAGGTGAATCTCTGCTTTTTGATTGGATACATATAGATAAAGCTGGTCGATTGTTTTGGACTGATGTGTATCTAAAACGGACCGTTATTGGGGAGAATGAACGAATTCTGGCTGTCTTACACGACATCACCGAGCGCAAGCGGGCTGAGGAGATGATCATCCGGTCGGAAAAACTGGCGTCACTGGGAAGGCTTACCGCTGGAGTCTCCCACGAGGTCCTAAACCCCCTCAACTTCATACTCTTGTGCGTACAAAGGCTGGCCAGAGACCCCGACATCGACCCGGAGCTTGCCGAGGACCTTCGAGAAATAGAAACTCATGCGAATCGAATCACCAAGATATCCCAGGACCTCCTCTCCTTCTCCCGCCAGCGCGCACCGGAGCGCCGCCCGATCAACATCAACGAGACCGTCACGAAGACCCTGGCCCTGCTGGAATACGACCTGAAGCTGCAGAACATCGCCGTGGAGTTTCAACTCGCTGAGGATTTGCCACCCATCCTGGCCGATGAGGACCAGCTTCAGCAGGTGGTTCTCAATCTACTCACCAACGCCCGTGATGTCATGCCCAAGGGAGGCCGCCTCGTCCTTAGCACATCCGAGGAAGAGCCGGTGTTCGCCGATAAGGAAGGGACTGTGGAGCTTCGGGTTGAGGATACGGGCCCAGGCATCCCTCCAGGAGAGATGGATAAGCTCTTCGAGCCCTTCTTTACCACCAAACCCGTGGGTGAGGGGACGGGGCTCGGGCTTTCCGTGTGCCAGGGAATCGTGGAAGCCCACGGGGGGTCCATCTGGGCCGAGAATGTTTCCGAAGGAGGAGCGGCTTTTATTGTCCGTCTGAACGAAGGGAGGAAGAATGCCGAGCAAGATATTAGTGGTTGATGATGAGCGAGGTGTGTGCAGGGAGCTTAGAAAGTTTCTTGAGGAGAAAGGTTACGACGTCGTAGAGGCTTACAGCGGCGAGGAGGCCCTTGAGGCTTACAAGCAGGAGAGCCCCGACGTTGTATTGCTGGACATCCGGATGCCGGACAAGGATGGTGTTGAGACCTTGCACGAGCTCAAGGCGCTTGACCCCGATGCGAGCGTCATCATGGTGACCGCCGTCCACGAGGAGGACATTGCCAAGCAGGCAATGGCTGAGGGTGCCTTCGATTACATCACCAAGCCGATAAACAGCGAGTACCTAGATTTATCCCTCATGACGAAGCTCGCTCTACTTGGCAAGGGCGATTAGCACCCGTAAAATTTAGAGGCAGGCGGAAATTCTAGGTCGATTACAATGGTGGGTCACGTCCGTAATATGTCTGCCTACCAAGCTTAAAAAGGGACGAGCCCCGTCGCTGCAGATTTTGCTACTAAGAGGTGTTGTTCCCACTCAAGCCTATAAGCCCTGAAGTCTCTATCGCTTACGAGAATTAGACACCTCATTGACACCCGCCCCCTTCCCGAACCGGCGCGATTTCCAACAAATGTAGTGGATTCAACATGTTACAGCGAACATGGTTCTCTTGACCGTTGGGGCCCAGGGGCAATAACTGTTGAAATATGCACTCTCG
>CBDUVV010000177.1:0-3097 GCA_965370755.1 uncultured archaeon
CGCACACAACATCGCCAAACTCGAGGAACACGCTGTCGATGGCAGTAAGAGAAAGCTATACGTCCACAGGAAGGGCGCAACCCGTGCCTTCGGACCTGGCACCGACATCCCTGCGAAGTATAAAAAATACGGCCAGCCCGTGATAATACCTGGTGACATGGGGACCAACAGCTACCTCCTTGTTGGAACCGAGAAGGCTATGCATGAGACATGGGGCTCCACTTGTCACGGCGCTGGGAGGCGGCTCAGCAGGGCCGCCGCCAAGAGGAAATATTACGGCGAGAATGTCAAGCGAGAGCTGTGGGAGAAACAGGGTATCTACGTGCGTGCTGCGAGCAAACCCTTGATAGCAGAAGAGGCTCCAGGGGCCTACAAGGATGTGAACCAAGTGGTTATGAGCAATCACAAAGCCGGGATTTCCAGGCTCGTCGCCAAGCTGAAGCCCATGGGCGTTGCGAAGGGATGAGAACCACTGTGCGGAAGTGGAAATACCATATTCCATCCCTTGTTGTGATATTTTTTAATACATTCTAATATAAAATATCCAAGGATAACCATCGTCGGATATCGAGAAGTTTTAAATATCTCGCGGATGGCATTTAGGCTGGAGAGATTATGGTGCTTGGATTCATAGGAGGGACAGGTCCCGAAGGACTGGGCTTGGCGGCCCGTTTCGCGTCCGCCGGTGAGGAGGTTCTAATCGGTTCTAGGACGGTAGAAAAGGCAGCAGAGGCAGTGAAGAAACTAAAGGAAAAACTTCCCAATGCGAAGGTTAAGGGCGTTGAGAATCTCGAAGCTGTAGAAAAAAGCGACGTAGTATTCCTTACGGTGCCATACAAAGCCCAGAGACCGATCCTGGAATCCCTCAATGACTCCCTCAAAGACAAGATTCTTGTGCACGTCGTCGTGCCTCTTACTTTCGAAGATGGCATTCCAATGGCCATTCACCTGGAAACATCAGCCGCCGAAGAGGCCCAGGGGATTATTCCTGATGCGAAGGTTGTGAGCACCCTGAAGGCCGTGAGTGCCATGAGCCTCTTAGGACTGAAAGGCATTGACTGTGACGTAATCGCGTGCAGCGACCACCAGGATGCCAAGGAAGAAGTGATGCGGCTGGTGGAAAGGATGAAGGGGGTACGCAGTCTGGATGGTGGCCCCCTGAGGAACTCGAGAACCCTTGAAGCTATGACACCGCTTCTCTTGTTCATAAATAAGCGCTATGGTGCGCGGACCTGTCTCAAGGTCATTGGCATCTAAAAGCGAGGCGTCATTTCTTATTCCGAAGGGCGCTTATCTTCTTTCCCACTATCGCCTCTTCTTCCGCTTTGGAGGGCTTCTTATAGTACTTTCTCGTCCGAGTCTGGGTTTTTGCCTTAGAAGCCGGAGCCGTCATCTTTGTGGCTGTGACTTTCTTCATATAGGTGGAGATCTCCCTCTCTAGTCTCGCTATTTCAGATCGTACTTCCCGAAGTTCGTGATTGAGGTGTTCGTGCTTGGTTTTGAGGGTTGTATGTGCCTTTGTCTCCGAAGTCAGCTTTCTGGAGGCTTCGGATATCTCCGATCTATAACGTGAAACTTGGGCCTTCGCATCATCTAATTTCTGGACGGTCTTTTCCAATTGGGAGTCTAACTTAGTCAAATCCCTCTCCCTTCGCCCGAGTTGTTTTTCTATTGAATTTTTCTCCTTCACAGTGGCGAATAGTTTCTTTTCCAATCCCCCCGCTTTGGCATTCGAAACGGCGAGTTTAGACGAGACGTCTTTGTATTTGGAATCAACGGAGTCATACGTGGCTTGAAGATTCTTCAAGTTGGCATCGGTCTCTCTCTTCTCTTCCAGGACGGCATCGAGTTCATCTTTTGTTTCATCGAGATCGTCTTCCAATCCCTTCACAACTTCCTCCAGGGAGGCTTTGTTGGCGGTGAGGGTATCAATCTGACTCCCGAGGTCTTCAATCTCTTTTCCCCGCGATTCGAGTTCATCTCTAGCGTCTATAAGTTCTTTTTCCAGAGTCTCTTTTTCCGAGGTCACCTCACTTAAATTCCCTTCTAACTCCGTTACCTCCGATTGGGTTTCCTCAAGATCATTTGTTAGGTTGCCTATTTTGGTCTCACGTTCTTTCAGGAGCTTTTTTGCGCCGCCTAGATTCTTCTTCAGCTGGCCCTTCTCCGATTTTAAGGATGTCACCTGCCCATGGAGAGATTTTACTTCCGCCCTAAGTTCGCGTTTTTCTATATCCTTTTCAATGGGTTCGTATTCCTCAAAGGCAGATTCTACGAGGCTCGAGAGTTTGTTCCTTACAGCTGTAGTCTCTCCGAATTTTCCCACGTAAGAGTCCACGATCTCTGCTAGTTTGGAATAATTCTCGAACTGAGACGCGATATCGTTGATCTCGGATTTGAGCCCACCTACATCTTTTTCCAAGGAATCCCGTTTAGAAGATAGGGCCTTCTCTTCTTCCCTCGAGTCGCGGCATTGTATCCCTAGCTCGCCAATGCGTTTTTCCACCCCTTCGTACTTGGAAATCCTCCTCTCCTCTTCGCTCAATATTGGCGTTATGGCATCTGTAATCTCGTTGGCCTTGTACTGGAGGAGTACCAGCCTTGTCTCGATATCGGATTTCTTTTTACCGAACATTCCCCGTTGTGCAACGTCTACTTTTTGATAATAAGTTGGGTCTTGGATCAGTCGCTCGAGGAGCAGATCTAGGGTCAACTCCTCCTGACGTGCCTTGCTTACTATATAATACCCCTCAAACATGGAACTGACCTCGGAGATGAACTTGGCCTTAATCTTCTCGAGTTCCCTGTCCGTGGCTACTTTGATGTTTTCTACTTTTTGTTCATAATCGCCCTTCATCTGGGAATACTGATCGCAGATACGGGCCGTGTGTTTCTTTAAGTCTTCGTGGCGTTCTCTAAGGCTTTGGAAGTTCTTCGAGATCTCTTCGTATCTTGGGGTTAGGTCCCTATACCGTTCGAGGGTTTTCAGGTTACCATCTACTTCGCCTTCCAGCTCACGGAGGCTAGTTATGAATGTTGATCTCAATTCCTCTATTTCGTCCCTTTTTGACGGGATATGCATCTGGGTTGCAATGGA
>CBDUVV010000178.1:0-3086 GCA_965370755.1 uncultured archaeon
CCTGGATCCTCTGGTGAATACATATTCTGGCAGCCCACTGTTGCCATCTTGGGCACCGAGGAAGTAAGGATAAGGCGTAGTGGAGACAATCTTGACGGCACTCATAACATAGAACTTGACGCCCCTATTCTAACCGGGAAGGCGGTCGGTATCCGTCTGAGTCCTAAAGCAGGCTGGGTCGTAAGTCTCAGTCAATTCCGCTTTGAGAGAGGCCTTCGCTATGAAACAGATCCCGCTTCACCGACACCCCCTTATCGATACCGGATGATGGTAGCCCGTGAAATGGAGAATTTGAACGAAGCTCAAGCTCGAGCTGATGGGATTATAGCCCAAGAAGAAACAACACTGGTCTCAGTGAAGGTGAATGTAGATGGGGATCCTCGATTTGAAATAGGATACAATCCCTCACTTTATTTAGGTGTGCCTCCTTTTGACGCTGTGAACATGTTTATCGATGACGTCCAATACACTTTAAGAGCCGACATAGACCTCCGTCTTACCCTGCTTCTTGGACCGCCTAATAGACGTCCGCGAGAATTAACCGAGCACACTATCCTGGATACCCATGATCAGCAACTTAGAAACCTCGGAGTAGCTGGACCCTCGAAAATGAGGCGAACAAAATGAGCGAATCTGAATCCGGCGGCCTCTCAACCTCCGCCGACATAGATAAAAGAACGAAATATAAGGAAAACATATCAACGAAAAAGCCAAAGATCAAAGTAACCGCCGTAAAAAACAGGCAGCGAGAGATAAAAATTGGCCACTGAAAGCATCTGGATTGAGAAATTCAACCAATGGAAAAGCATAGTGAAAAAGGGCTGCTCCGCAGGCGCAGGACCAGGTGGAATATTTTGTACCTGGGTTGGCCGGAATTGCAATTATAATGATTGCCCCCGACGGAGCCTCGAGGAGATCTATGTTAGGCCCGTGGATGACCCCCTGGAGTTAGAACTGAGGAATAAGCTCAAGAATGCCGAGAGCGAGATCGCTGAACTCAAGAAAAAACTACTGGAGAAGACCGCAACCATATCCGCTGTGCTCCCAGAAACCCCTCAAGACGTCGAGAATCCGGATTTGATAAACGAATTAAAAAAACTAGAAAACGCGTAACTATACTTTGTGTAGAGGTTTATTGGGATCGGTATAACCTGCGCGCGCGTCCCACCAATCTCCGAGTTCTCCTCCCCCCAGACGGAATGCAACTAAACCACATCTGAGACAAACCCAAAGAGAAGTTAAAACTCCGTATTTGTCACCATGGAAAAAATGTCTTTTATGACCCCAAGGTAACTTACATCGAATGGGGATTTTTACATGGGGTTTATTCTGAAGATCTGGAAACATCTCTTTCGCCAGTTTCAAGCGAATTTTATTCGCTTCCTCCATTTCTCCTCTCTGTTTATCGAGTATACTTTTTTCCAAACTCAGCTCATCAACACTCATTTAGTTGACTTCTCCTTCTTATGTCTCACGACAACCTTGGCTGGCTGATCTGCTGAAGCCGAGGGCCTTACGATAAATTTGCCTCGCTGATCTACCCAGCCTTCTCCTTTGGATCTGCCTATGGGCATTTCTAAACTTTGTAGAGTTTTCAACAAATAGACATCGTCCTCCATTTGCTGAAGATCTATTCTGGAAACGACATGCCTGATCCCTCTGATCGTGCCAGGCATTCGCTCTGGCAGTTCCTCAATGTATGCTTTGATCTTCTCTCGTTGTTTATCAGTTAGAATGTAGCTTCTTACCATGACTGATTCGGTTATATTGGTGGAAACCGTATATTTGAAAGTATTGACTGCGGTATGGAATTAGGGAAAAAAAGGGAAAGGATTGGTAGCCTACCAGAAGAACAGCTTGTTGGCCTTCTTAAATGCCACGAGCTCTTCTGAACCCATGCCAGCTTTCGTGCAGTCCCCCGAGAAGAGGGCTATTGCTGCTGGTATGAGGAATGCAAGTCCCATCCAAGGGAGCCAGTAATACATCATCCAGTTACGTCTAGCATTGATAATCCAAGCCCGCTGTATCCGATATTGATGATCATCTATCTTGCTGACCATTCCTCGTATGTTCTCGAGTTTGACATTATAGATATCAGTTCCTATCTCCTTTGTCGTCGACGGTCCATGCATATCTTCCAGCCAATCTATCACCTGTTCAGTAGCTAGTATCACGGATTCTATTTCCAAGATTTCAGTTTGAACCCTGCTGAACTTAGTATCTGTAAACCATAGTACTCGATAGCTATCATCTGGTTCCAGTCCGAGTTCTTCTATGCCGTTCAATGCCAGCTCCAGAGAGTCTCTAATCATGCCTGCATCAGAGAACTCGTATGCTCGATTCACATGCATGCCATATGTACTCTGGAAGTGTCTGCCATCTGTGACAAGGTACATCCAGCCCATTAGCACGGATACACCGAAGCATAGTGCTACGACTGCAAATAGTAGGGTGGCTACCTTACCGCGTTTGGTAAGATAAGTAGTCATTTCCCTGCACATGTTTTTAGGCCAGGGACCCCTTGTGACGGGGGTGACTCTGTATGTTTTCCAGACCCCTTCAATCTTCATCCTTATTCATTTCCTCTTCTCCCTTTTGTAGTGGATGCAGGAGAATGGCCGTCTTCCGATTGGGCGTTTGAGCAAATTGCAGTAACGCTCTTCCTCGTTATTGCATTTGGGGCGTTCATCGACCTTCCAGCACGGCATCGCTTTCCGGCCAAGATTCGTTGCGCCTTCAAGGAAGGGTATACTCCGGCAACTCCTAAGGAATTGCTTCCTCCAACTCCGTGCCCACGATACCTTTGGCGGTTATCCTAAATGGAGTCTCACCTTCAGCGAGAAATGGGCTTGCCACGATTTTTGCAATACGCTGGTTTTCCCTCCCCTTTCTCAGAAACATCCTGGTATGCGCGATATGCCCAACTATGTTACCCCCAACCGCAGTGGGGGCCTTCCCAGCGAAGAAAGAATCCGGCGTAGCTGAGACCTGATTAGTGACTACGGCTACCGCATTGAAAACCCTGGCCAACCGAATCAGCTTATGCATATGCTGATTCAACTTCTGCTGACGTGGAGCTAGATTTT
>CBDUVV010000179.1:0-3015 GCA_965370755.1 uncultured archaeon
CAAGTAAGAAGGTTACAACCAATGCCGTAACAGCATACAATCCCTCACCTAACCTAACCACATCAACAGTTACATGAGCGACAAAAAAGATGCCAGTAACAAGAACCAGCGCCGAAGCCCAATAAAGCGTACTCCCCCTCAACCGCCTTGTAGCAACGAAAGCAAAAGCCACAGAAATAATACCCACAACAAGAACAATACCAGCAACCAACTGTTCAAATTCAAAAACCACGAAACATCAACTCCACAAGCGAATAATTCATAAAACTCGTCTTCCCTTTTCTGTTACTTCTAAGAGTTTACGTCTGCCCACTTTGGACTCTTTTATCAAACCATTGTCTCTCAGGATGCGCCCCCTCTTTATCACCGTGGGCTTACTCAAATCCAGTCCTTTGATGACATCTGAGATGCTGGGCTTCCGTCCATCATTGTTTTGTTCAAGCACGTATTTTAGGAACTCAACTCCACCCTCAGACATAGATATTGTGGTTCGGAGCTTCACCTCTTTCGTTTCTTCCTCCAGAATAGCTAGTTGTTCGTCGCTAAGAGTCCTTGGATCCAAGGAGACCACGAGTATGGCCTCAGATTTATAGAAGAGATCCACTAGGTCATGAATAAAGACCATGGACTCCCTAAATCCCCTCTGAAGTATCAAGTACTCGAATCTATCGAGGAAGACCACAGTGTCTCTCAGCAAGTGCGCTCTAATCAGCAGCATAAGATCTATGATCTTCGGTAACACGGTATCCTCGGCACCTGTGCCACTCATCCAGAATACCTTAGAGTTCTCGCTTAGTCTTTCTTTGAGGCTCTCAGGTCTACGCCTCGTTATAACTAAACCAGAATACCCGGAGGCCATTATGTCCTGGTATACGTCAATGGCTTTCGCCCCGCCTGAGTCCTTAACAAGATATACTTCCCCGTTACTCACGTCGTATACCCGCTTCCTTTTCAAAAGATTCCTCTCCTTCGCTTTTACCTCAGTTATATCCGTCAATACAAGTAGAGAACCCCCCAAAGCGCCTTCTTCGGAAAGGGGAGTTGCGCTGATGATGACAGGTACCTCTCTGCCATCTTTCGTTATCATTGTAGACTCGAACTTGGCCGTCTCTCCCTTGCTCCACTCTCGGCTCTTCTTTTCTATTTCTCTATGAAGGCCCTTGGGCAAGAGCTTCATCCAATGGGCCCCGATTAGTTCTTTATCCGTGTACTCAAGCATCTTCCCACACCTAGGGTTGAAGAAGGTTACACGTCCATTGGAGTCAAGGACGAGGATGCCCTCATCCATGCCCTGAACTATACTCTCATTGAAATCCTTAAGCTTCTTTATCTCCTTGGTGCGCTCTACGACCTTCTCCTCAAGGACCGTGTTCATCCGGCTCTTCTCTAGAGCCAGTCCTACCTGGTCCCCAAAGTACGCCAACCTGGAAGCATCCTCGTCCCTGAGTTCATTGGGACTGCCCACCCCTAGTATACCCACTATCCTCTCACCTGCCAACAATGGGACGCCCAGCCCCCACTTGGCACCGGAAGCCTTAGCGATAGTTTTAGACAAGGCTCGTATAGCACGTTTATCCGAATGAGCCCTCACCACCCCTTCTATATCTCTTGTAATCACATGCTCCCGTGTCTCGACTATTTTGGCCAATATACCTTTTTTAAGGAGGGGTATGGAGAGGTTTAGGGCCTTTACGCCCGTAAGTTTCTCGATCTTTTTCGCAATCTTCGAGTCCGTGTGATAACCCTTGCAAATCAAGTGCTCACCCTCCTCGTCTAGGATATATATGCCGCTTGAGTGATAATGGAATATACTTGCGAGGCCTTCCGCGATCACCTCATATACCACCTCCGGTTCAGCTCCAGAATTCAGCTGGCTATTTACGCTTTGCAGCAGGCTGAGCTCTTGGGCCTTGCTCTCCACCATCTCCGAAAGATGATCTTGATATTGTCTTAGTTTCTCCTCCGCTTGTTTGCGTTCTGTGATGTCTCGCCCATTAACAACGAAGCCTATAATCTCGCCATCGTCGTTCTTATACGGATAATAGTTGATCTCCATGTATCTTGGTCCGTAAACCGGGAAATTAAATGAGTCTTCATACTGGACTTCTTCCCCCTCCAAACATTTGTTTGCGTGAGGTTTTATGACTGTATTGAAGAACTTTTCTCCGAACACTTCAGACGGTGTGCGCCCGATGATCTCGTCGGGAGCCATTTTAAATGCCTCCAGATACGACTTGTTGGCAGCAAGGTAGGTGAACGTAGTATCAAGGAGCGCCATCATGTCAGTGGAACTTGATACAATATGCTCGAACTGGCGCAGTTTCTCCTCACCTCGTTTGCGCTCGGTGAAATCCCTACAGGTATAGAGAATTGTACCCCCCTTTATCGATACTGCCTTCACATTTACTAGCAAGTTATGTACTCTTCCGGCTTTGTCCGTAATCTCCCAATCAATATTTTGTATTTCCCCCAAGGTTTCCAAATCATTACGATTAAAATGGTTGCCGCCTAGTATTTTAGCAATGTTGGAAAACCCCTGGACCTCGTCGAAAGAATAGCCAAATATGATGTTCACGTTTGGACAGATATAGGTAAATTCTCCTGTGTTATCAGTTATGAAGACGGCATCTGAAATGTTACTTAGAGTGATCCGATGCAACTCTTCTGATTCCCTTAGCGCCTCCTCTGCCTTTTTACTATCAGTGATGTTCTGAACCAGTCCAAAATACCATTCTTTTCCTGTACGATCAATAAATGTAGCCTGTGCCATACTCCCCACAAGCCGTTTTCCTGATTTTGTTATATACATGAGCTCTAAATTATCTTTCAATTTTCCGGATACATGGACTTTAAATTTCTCCAATATCTCTTTTCTCTGCTCAGGCGGATGCAGGAGCATATTATTCATGCCAAGCGCTTCACCAGGGGAATATTCCAAAATCTCCTCAGCGTTTTTATTAATATATTCAATAGTCCCATTTTTATCGGTTCCAAAAATCATAATATTTGCATTAT
>CBDUVV010000180.1:0-3001 GCA_965370755.1 uncultured archaeon
CCGATAACTGAAAGATACGAGATCTCCACTCCCAAGGACGTGGCGGATTTTCTTTTGCCCAAGATGAGGGGCCTTGATAAGGAGCAGGTGGTCATGCTCTGCCTCGATACCAGGTGCGGTGTTATTGATAACTCGGAGGTTGTGGTTTCAGTTGGCTCCCTCAATTTGAGCGTCATGGAGCCTCGGAGCATCTTTCGCTCAGCCCTCAAGAAGAACGCTGACTCCGTTGTTTTGGTCCACAATCATCCCTCTGGCGATCCCCAGCCCAGCGACGGTGACGTGGAAGTGACCAAGAGGGTCATGGAATCCGGCAAGCTTCTTGGTGTTGAGGTCCGTGACCACGTGATACTGGGGGACGGTAAGTTCTTTTCCATGAAGGAGAAGGGACTGATCTAGATGCGGCCTTTTGATGAAACATTTCTAATGTTAGTTTGTACGCATAAAATGGGTATAAAACATGTATATAAAGAAAACCATCACATTGCCCAAGGAGCTGGAGCTGGAGGCCAAAAGACGTTTGATTGGTAAGCGCTATTCCAATCTCTCCGAGGTCATACGGGACGGCATAAGGAAGCTCTTGGATGAACAACGGGGAGAGGAGCAGATTGAATCCGTGGCGGCGCTCTACAAGGAGGGAAAAGTTACCATGCGTGAAGCTGCCGATCTCCTAGGGATGTCCTTAAGGGAAGCCCTTTCAGAACTAGCTAGGAGGGGGGCTTATCTTCGCTATGGTGAAGAAGAGCTCGCCGAGGATCTAGGATGATCGTAGTTAGCAATTCGACGCCCTTGATAGCCCTATCGAAGTTGCACAAGTTGAAAATTCTTAAGGACCTTTATGGCCGGATTTACATAACCGAGTTGACGCGCTATGAGGTTGTGGAAGAGGGTATCCGCCTTGGAAGGGAAGATGCCAAGAGGGTGGCCGAAGCATGTGAGAGATGGATAAACGTTAGCGAACCTAAAGGAAATGCTGAGGAGCTCTCGGTAAGGCATCGGATACACTTGGGTGAAGCCATGTGCATATTGCTGGCCAAGGAAATAGATTCAAAGCTCGTGTTGCTGGACGAGAGGGATGGGAGGCGAGCTGCTCGAGTTGAGGGGTTGGAAGTTAAAGGAACCATTGGCCTCATCGCAGATGCCGTCAGAACGGGAGCCTTGAAGAAGGAAGATGCGTTAGAAACATTGAAAATGATGAAAGGGAGCTCCGGTGAATTCTGGCTTGACCCAGAAGTGGTGGATAAGGCGATCGAAAGAATGGATAACCTGTGAACGGATGGGTGAAATGGGGGAAATAGTCGCGCCTTAATTATTTCCACTAATTTAAAGTAAAATACAATCAAGAAGCCTCTACAATCTTTATCTCATCCTCGTTGAGCCCATAGAGCTTGTAAACGATTTGGTCGATCAAGTCGTCCGTGCTGTCGATCTTCTCCATGAGCGGTTTCAGCTTCGAGACGCTGGTATCGAATTCGCCCTTAACTTTGTCTTGAACTTCTCTGCTACTTGGGTCGACGGCTACCTTATTCTTGTTTTTCTTCATTACGGAAAGCAGTTTTTCAAAGGGGTTTTTGTAGTACTCTTTTATGGCGGTCTTGTTTGACAGGTCTTCGACCTTGGCATCGATTTCCCTCTCCAGCCAGCCAAGGAAGCCCTTGATTTCCTCGTTCTTCTGTTTGTTGTACTCAATCATTTGCTCGGCGAGGTAGGCGAGGAAGTCGTGGACGACGTCGGACTTTTTATCTTTAGTGATGAACTCAGTTTTTACTAGACAAGATTCAAGTTTGAAAAGTAATTCCTTAGTTCTGAAGTCAGAATATAATAGTTTAAACTCATCTACTAAATCGTTTTTCTTTCTTTCATTGGTAGTAAAAGAAATACGTGGAAGCGGGATTTTCCCGATATAATAATCATCAAAATCCATTGTTCTAATAGCCTTACTAAAAATAAATAAATACGCATACCATGAGATTAATTTTGAATTAAGAAGCCCACACAGAGAATATAAAGAATAATTTTGGTCGGATATAATAGTATTCTCAACGGTATCTACAGAAAGAACGCCTTTGGAATCAACGGTTGACATTATAATTATGTGATCCCGGGGCTTTGTAACGTGAGCTACAATTCGCTGACTAAGAATTTTAGGTTTTAATAAATTGGAAATCTTTTCATTTGATAAATCTACTTTTTCATTATCCAAGAAATCCCCAGTTTTAAATAAATTATATTTTTCAATGTTGTTACCTCTATAGATTGGATATTCCCCCTCATTGGAAAGATACTTTTGAAAAGGCAACCCTCTCATGGTTTTGCTTATATCTCCAAAGAACAATGTAGATTTTATCATCTTTTTAAAAATTGCCAAATCCCGTTCTGAGATGCTCAAAAGAATAGTATCAGCAATTTTCCAATATTGCATTGGCACCTGAAGTTTTTCTCTAAATTCTTTATTGACCGAATAAGAAGTAATGTAGTTGTCTAAAATCATCCTTTTCTTTGATGCGATATAAATTACTTGTTCAAGCAGAACCCCTTTGAAGGCCTTACTGACATCTGATATTAATTCGATTTTCTCAAAGAAATAATCCCTTCCTACTTTCCAAGCTTGACTAAAAGTTAAGGATTTAGGAACAATTAAGCCGGACATTCCAGACTGTTGTATTAGCTTATCTGATAATTCCATGAATTGAAGTGCTGTGTTCTTTAGGCCTACTGCTGTATTATAATATATAGGAAGATATTCCCTTTCTAAATTAGATAATTCGGCACCGTATGGCGGGTTCCCAATCACCGCATCAAAGCCTGGATTCTCTTTGTCTTTTCCCGGTTCGAAAAATATCTCCGGGAATTCGAGCTTCCAGTGATAGAAATCTTTCTCCTCCGCGATTTCCTGTGCACGCATGAAGTATTCCTTTCCCAAGATTTCCTTCCATGTTTCTCCGCCTTCTTGAAATGCCTTTAACGCCTCTTCATATTCGCTCTTCGAGTACTCATGTCCAAA
>CBDUVV010000181.1:0-3000 GCA_965370755.1 uncultured archaeon
GGCGAAGGAGTGGGAGTTGTGACGAAGCCTGGTCTACAGGTGCCCATCGGGGAGGCTGCCGTAAACCCAGTCCCAAAAGAGATGATTGCCAGGGCGGTCGAGGGTGTTTTGCCCCGTGGCATGGGCGCCTCGGTTAGGATTTCTGTGCCTAAGGGCACCGAGCTTGCGAAGCGTACCATGAATCCAAAACTGGGCATTGAGGGTGGAATATCCATCTTGGGAACCACTGGCGTTGTGGAGCCTAAATCAATGGAGGCCTTCAGGGATTCCTTGGTCCCGCAGATAAACGTGGCCCTCGCCATGGGGCATCAAGAAGTCGTCCTCACGCCCGGCAGGAGGAGCGAGAAGATGGCGGTGGGCAAGGGCATACCCCAGGATGCTGTGGCGCAGACTGGGAACTTCGTTGGCTTCATGCTCAAAGCATGTGCGTCTAGGGGCGTTGAGAGGGTGTTATTGTTCGGCAGTTTGGGCAAGCTATCCAAGCTGGCGTTGGGATATTTCTACACCCACAGTAAAGAATCCCCCCGGGGGACTGAGGCCATGGCCAGGCACGCTTCTTCCGCTGGGGCCGAAGATGCGGTTGTTGTGAGAGTTAGAGGAGCAAATACCACGGAGGAAGCCCTCGCCATTTTAAAGGAAAACGGTTTAAGTGGAATAGTTGATCATTTAGCAGAGGAGGTGACTTCCCGCTCGGTTGAGCACGTGGAAGGAGATTTAGAGGTTGGCACCGTCCTTCTATCCATGGAAGGAGAAATAGTCGGGAAAAGTAACGTTGGTGGGTCATCATGGGGAAGATATTTGTCGTAGGCACAGGCCCTGGTTCAAGGGACTATCTGACGCCGGCTGCGGAGAGAGCAGTAGAGAAGGCAGAAGTCCTAGTCGGCGGTAGGCGCGCCCTCTCGATGTTCGATTCAAACAAGCCCCAGAAGGTGATCGACCGCGATGTAAAAGACGTGGTATCCTTCCTCAATGAAAACAGAGGCAAGGACATAGCGGTCCTAACTAGTGGCGACCCGGGGTTCTACAGCATACTTAACAGGCTATCTGAAGATTTTCCCGAGGAGGACTTGGAGGTGGTGCCGGGAGTGAGTTCCATGCAGCTCTGTTTCGCCAGGATAAAGGAACCTTGGTCGGATGCGGTTTTTCTGTCCGCCCACGGCAAAGAGGCTGAAGATATATTGGGCGAAGTAAAAGATGACAAGACCCTTGTGTTCCTCACGGATGCCAATTCTCCGCCTCAGAGGATCGCAGAGCTGCTCCTGCAAAACGGCATGGATGATAAGCGCGCCGTCGTGGGAGAGGATTTGGGTGGCAACGACGAGAGGCTGGTTGATTCCTCTCTCAAGGAAGTTGCGAGAGGCGAATACTCAGGTAACTGCGTGATGGTGGTGTTCCATGGTTGACAGGCTCGGGATTCCTGACGAGGAGTTCTATGGACATGAGAATGCGCCCTTGACCAAACAGGAGATCAGAGTGGTAACCCTAGCCAAGGCAGGAATAGGTAACACAGATATGATTTATGATGTGGGCGCGGGATGCGGATCCATCACCGTGGAGGCGGCAATGCTTGCGAGGGAGGGAAAGATTTGGGCAGTGGAAAAAAACCCGGAGAGGATCGAATTGTTAAGGATGAACCTGGCGAAGTTCGACATTCACAACGTCGAGGTGGTGGAGGGTGAAGCCCCTGACGTGCTCTCCGACCTGCCGCTAGCCGATAGGATAATCATTGGCGGCACGGGTGGTAAAATGAGAGCCATAGTGAAGAAGAGCGTGGACAGGCTGAGGCACAATGGGCGGATGGTGATAAACGTGGTGACCTTAGAATCCCTCAGCGAGGCCATGAGGACATTAGAGGCGCTGGAACTGGATTACAACGTGACTCAGGTTGCGGTCAGCAGGGAAACGAGGCTGAGCAATAAGAGGATAATGAAGCCCCTTAACCCTGTTTACATCATCGATGCGGGGTTGTGAGATGACGGGCGTCCTCTACGGCGTAGGCGTAGGCCCTGGCGATGTGGAACTGGTAACCGAGAAGGCCTTAAGGATCCTAAACTCTGCGGATGTCATCGTGGCGCCGAAGTCCAAGGGTGCGAAGGAGAGCTTGGCCATGTCGGTGATAAAGGGGAAGCTGGAGAAAAAACATGAGGTCGTCGAATTGGAATTTCCTATGACCAAGGATCCGGCCGTCTTGGATAGGGCGTGGGAGGATGCAGTGGAAAGGATATACGAGATTCTCTCCGATGGCAAAGTCGTGGCCTTTCCAACCATAGGAGATCCCCTATTCTACAGCACTTTTATCCACGTGATGAAAATGATGCAGGGCCGCCATCCGGAGGTCGAGGTGAAGGCGATTCCTGGGGTGACGGCCCTTTCTGCATGTGCCGTTGAGTTGGGCGTTCCCCTCGGCGAAGGTGACGAGAGGATAGCAATCCTTCCCGCAGCCTATGGATTGGATGATATTGGCGAGATTGCGTCAAGGATGGACACCCTGGTCCTCATGAAGGTCTCGCGCAACTATGATGGGATAGTAAGGGAGCTTGAAAAGGCTGGTCTGAAAGAGAAGGCGGTTCTCGTAACTAGGTGTGGCACAGAGGAGTATTCTTCTTCCCCCCTTGATGCCAAGGTTGGAGAAAATGTGGATTATTTCTCCATGATAATCATCAGGGGTGCTAGGAGTTGACGGTGCATTTCATAGGAGCCGGGCCGGGGGACCCAGAGCTCCTAACGGTGAAGGGCAAAAGGGTGCTGGAGGCGGCTGAGGTAGTTGTATACGCCGGCTCCCTGATAAACCCCAGAATCCTCGACTATGCGAAGAAGGATGCGGAGCTATATGACAGCGCTGGCATGACCTTCGAGGAGATAATCGACGTCCTTGTGAAATCCTCAAAAAAAGGCAAAGTCGTGGCGCGGCTACACAGCGGTGATCCCAGCATCTACGGAGCCATCGCAGAGCAGATTGGAGCCCTTGAGGAGAAAGGGGTTCCGTATAAAATCATCCCT
>CBDUVV010000182.1:0-2984 GCA_965370755.1 uncultured archaeon
GGCCAATGCAAGGTTGGATTCCGAGATTACTTTGGATTTCTCCAGCACAACCCCCACTAAAACTATGGTTGGTACCGTGTTTATCAGCACGAAGGGAACCTCTATCTCTACATCCCACGTCTCATCCGAAAACCCGGAGAGCACAGTGATTATTAACAGAAACAAGGCGAGGACCATGATGCTCTTTCTGAAATCAACTCTCTGTCCCTCCACGAGATTCCCCCCGAAAATCTCACCAAGGCTTAAGAGAAAGAATATCAATGCTACGGGAGCTGCCAGAAGATGGAGATAGTGAAAAAAACTACCAATAGCAGGCTCCAGGAACACATGCTCAAGGCACTCCCCGAGGCCGATTAGTCCCGTGTAGAATATTCCGTTGAATAGGCCTTGATATTTGAATATCGAAGAGCGAAAGTAATAATATAATACAAATATCGAGACCACGCTCACTAGGAACAAGAACAAGCTAGCATAGAAATGGGCATATATCTCCAACAAGCCATGGTGTCCAGCCATTTGATCAACCAAAACCCCGTTTACGTCGAAAGAAACCATGGGATAATTACCTGAGACGGACCACTTTAAATTTTTATTGCCCTCTAGCTCTTAGAGATGCCTATTTTTGAAGCTCAATTGAGATCTAATATCCAAAAGGGAAAAAATTATATATGAAAAAAGATTCATATTAATATGTGGGTGGTTCTTTAGGTTTAGAGAGACAAAATCTATGGTTTGTTGGATGTGGCTACTGGCAATAAATTAGAATCCCTAAGATTGGAGAGTAATGCCCCCAAATACAGAGGTCTACCACCAATGGAGTGGATTATTGGCAGCCTAGGCCTGTTTATAAACGTTTCATATCAGGGTTATATATATGCCAAGACCGGTTTTCTCCTAGAACATATCCGAAGGGACCCTATCGGAAACGTCATAGTATTCTCAACAATCCCCTTATTCGCATTAATTGGATACTTGGTAAGAATCGACCGAAGACATCGAAGGGAATTAGAGGAATTTAAAAATCTTACAACTCGTTTCCATGGGCTACTGCAACGCGATTTTGGGACTTCTCTAAAGCTGATAAAAGATAGTGTTAAGTGGCTGGAAGAAGAATCTAATGAGGAGAGAGGGAAGGTACTGGATCTGATGAAAAGGGAGCTAGACGGCCTAGAAGAAGCAATGAAAGGTGCGTCTAAGCTCGCTGAATCTCACGGCGAGCTAATCGAAAAACATGATTCTAAGAGGTAAGAAATATGGGGGCGTTTTTGGCATTAGTTTTATCGTTTTTTATTGTAGGTTTAGGACAATTTTATAATCGCCAAGCATTGAAAGGCGCTTTACTATTTTTCAGTGCAATTATTTTGGCTGCTCTCTCAGCCGGATTGCTCTATATCCCACTATGGCTATACGGAATGCTTGATGCCTACGCGGTTGCTAAAAGTAAGAACTCAGAAGGTGAGTGAAGTTGAATCTGGCGGCTCTGTTCTTCGTCATGGATGTACAACCATATTTTAATTTTGAGTTCATTATGCACCTATCTGACTGAGCTGCCCATTTCCAGAGAAAGTTTTTTTATCCACTTGCTGCAAACCATCGACTATGTCATTTTTCGAGGAGCTGGGAGAAAAGGCGATGGCAATTTCCCAAAAAGTCTTCCACCAACTCCTTGGCGTTCTCATCTCCCTCCTCAAGGGCCTGAAGAAGGCCCCAGATCTAATGGAGAGATTCTCGCCGTATCCCATCTTCGAAAAACGGGGGGTCGAATTTAAGGACTACCTTGTGTTGAAGGCACAGGTCTTCTCCTTGGGGTTCCTAGTATTAGCTGTTTTATACATTTTCGACAAATTCGTTGGTCCGATCCTCTCCCTACTTTCGATAATCATCGGCGTATCGGCGGTGTCCAGCGTGTCTTCCCTAAAGGAACATTTCTCGGATTACGATGCCTACAAGGCCTTTTTCGTCTCCTACATAGGTATCGCCATCGTGCTCCTCTTAGTAAAGAAAGTGAAGCCGACCCTCAGCTCCGGTTTTCCGTACCTCCATTTCGTTTTGATCACCCTGGCCTACATCCTCGTTTTCTCCTATTTTTTCAGGGGTCGATACTCCAGAGACTACACCTTCGGCAGGGTGATAAAAGGGGGAGACCCCATGAGTCTAAAGGTCAACTATGATATTGCGGCCAGCGTGAAGCCAAGCACCTATGTTTTCAAGAACGACATCGAAGCAAAAGAAGGCGATGTGGTGAAGCTTGCTGTCAGCAGGGGATTTTTGAATCTTTCTGGAAGTAGGGTAACTGCTGTTCTCGAACTTGTGAAGGATAATTAATCCGAGAAAGACAAGTGTTATAAAATTCTCCGCGTGGTATTTTTTAGGGAGAAGAATGAGGCTGGATGACGCGGGGTTGTATAAGATATCCCTGGGGATCTCCACAATAGGGCTCATTTTGCTTTATCTGATCTCATCCACATTCCAAGTGGATATAGTGAGCATCAGCGAAATCGATTACGACATGGTCGGAAGCATCGTATCAATCGAGGGAAAAGTGGTGTCCAAACGCGTCCATGAGGACGGTCACATATTCTTTAAAGTGGAGGAAGGCACAAACCGCATATCCGCTGTGGTCTTTTCCAGCGAAGTAAAAAAGCTGGAGCCGGAGGTCCTCAAATGCTTAGAAGAGGGTAATTCTATCACTGTGACGGGCAGGGTGGAGGAATACCGAGGTACTCTGGAAGTTATACCCACTAAGGGGGATGGGCTCAGATGCTCGACCTCATAGGCTTCATCCTCGTGGGTGCAGTCCTGGGAAGTTTCACCGGCCTAGTGCCGGGAGTTCATGTGAACACCGTGATAATAGTCGTCCTCTCCCTCCTTCCGTTTCTCCTTTCTCACCTCCCCATTCACTCTGTCATAGCGGTGATTATCGCCATGAGCGTAGTTCACACATTCGTGGACTATATTCCCTCAATTCTCTTGGGAGCGCCCAT
>CBDUVV010000183.1:0-2970 GCA_965370755.1 uncultured archaeon
GGTCGGGAGCAGCTAGCAATTCAGGAGTTCGCTAATGCCTTAGAGGTAATTCCTAGGACCATCGCTGAAAACGCCGGCCTAGACCCAATCGACACTATCTTGGAACTTAGGTCGCAGCATGAGGCGGGAAATGCCAACCACGGCATTGATATCGCAACTGGGAAATCCAAGGATATGTACAAATCTGGAGTCGTGGATTGTCTAATAGTCGTAAGGCAGGCATTAAAGTCGGCTACTGAAGTGGTGATAATGATTTTGCGCATCGACGATGTAATAGCCTCCAAAGGTGGCTTGAGCGGCGGCGGAGGAGCACCTCCATCAATGCCTCCGGGTATGGGGGGCATGGGCGGCATGCCGCCAATGATGTAATCCGGATGAGACGCCATCTTCGTATAGGTCTCTCAAACTGACAGGAGTTGCAAGTCAGAAAGCCTTATATGACCCCGGGCGAAGGGATAGATATGCGGCTCCTGTGGCTACTCCTTATCTTGACAACCGGTAGCTTGGGGGCTGAGTATGATGTTGTCCTCGTGAGGAGCGATGTCTATGCTGATTGGATAATTGCCCAATCATATTCTCATAAGTCTGGGGTTCCGATAATTGCAACATCACCGAATAGCATTGATCCCCAGATAAGGGAGCAACTAGAGGGCTATCGCGAGTTCGGTTTTGATCAGGTACTAATTATTGGTGGTGAAAAGGCAGTATCTCTGGAGGTGCAGCAGGAACTGGCGGGGATGGGCTACGTAACTCACAGGATAAGCGAAGCGGACAGGAGCGGCACTTCGGCGAGAGTGGCAGTCGAGCTCTTCAAGGGCTCAGATACGGCTATAATCGCCAACGGGGGAGCTAGCGAAGCCCTCCTTGTTGCCGGTAGGCTTGCATCAACAACTGGTACCCCTGTACTCTTCGTGAGGGAAGACGAGATTCCTCCCAGTGTATCAGCTGCCCTAAGGTCAATTGGCGTGGATAAGGTAATACTGGTTGATCTTGCTATATCCGAAGATCTAAAGTCCACTTTAGTTTCGAAAGGATACGAGCTGGAGGTCATAGAAGCTGTAAACGACTACAAGCCAACTGAACAAAAACTATCTGGGACTATAATAATGCTGGCGGTTGGTATAGCAATTGGCGTCGCAGCCGTTCTCATAATTAGCAAGGTCATGGAAAAGGAGGAGAAGATCCCGGTAACAGTCCTTACAGAGGCTGAGAAGAAGGTTGTCAGGGCCATTAACGAGCGCGGGGGAGAAATCACTCAGGATCAGCTTCCTGAATTGACCTCGTTTTCAAGGCCGAAAATAAGTAGAGTTGTATCAGAACTGGTGGATCGAGGTGTGTTGGCCAAACAACCTCAAGGAAGAACTCAAAAGATAACCCTAGAGAAACAACTAATAGAAAGGAGTAACTAGGCTCTTTCCAGCGAATGAGCTTATTAAACTAGTTTTTTGCCGAATATAGTCATTTCTTGGACGTTGGAATGGTTAGGAATGGTCTTGAAGCTTTAATAAGGATAAATAACATCTTACTGGGTGCTATGATTTCCTTTAGAAACTATTTCATGAGAAAGCTTAAAATACCCCTTAATCACTAAAAAAGCGTTGTATGAGCCCATTCGAGGAACTTGGAGAAAAGATAATCAATAAAAAATGTACTATAGGTGTCCTTGGTCTAGGCTACGTTGGGCTGCCCATGGCGGCCTTGTTCGCTGACAAGGGATACAGGGTATTAGGAGGGGATATCAGCGAGAAAGTCGTTGAGAGCGTCAATGCTGGAGTGAGTCCGATCAAGGAATCTGGCATGGATGAATTGGTAAGAAGAGCAGTTGACAGGGACCTTTTGACAGCCACAATGGATGTGGACGGTGTTGTAAGAGATAGTGATGTCTTGCTAATCGTCGTGCAGACGCCCATAGGGGCGGATAAAAAACCAAATCTTAAGGCGCTACGCAGCGCATGTTCTACCGTTGCAGCTGGTCCCTCAGGAAAGCTCATAATAGTTGAGAGTACTTTACCCCCTGGTGCGACCCACGAGGTAATAGTTCCGATCCTCGAATCATCCGGTTGTAAGGCGGGAGAAAACTTTTTACTCGTCTATTCACCGGAGCGTGCCATGCCCACAAGGCTCCTTCAAGAGATTGGGAGCAATCCCCGAATAATTGGTGGGATATCAGAAAAGAGTTCCGAACTCGGTAGACTGTTGTATAGTGATATAACCAGTGGAGAGCTGGTAATCACGAATATAGAGACAGCGGAACTTGTCAAGGTGTTGGAAAACACATATCGGGATGTAAACATAGCACTGGCCAATGAGATCGCCATGTTGTGCGAAAAGCTCGGTGTTGATGCCGCTAAAGCCATCGAGATCGCCAACAAACACCCCCGCGTTAACCTCTTATCTCCGGGACCCGGCGTTGGAGGCCATTGCATCCCGAAAGACCCGTATTTTGCTCTTGAGAGCGCTCGAAAACACGGCCTTGAGCTGAAGGTAATAAGCTCTGCAAGGAAAGTGAACGAGGACATGCCCAAGCACATGCTCAAGATTATAGAGAAGGCCCTAAGTAGTGCTGGAAAGAAGCTTGAGGGCTCCAAGATCGCCATCTTGGGGGTTACCTATAAAGGAGATACCAACGACACTCGGGGCTCCCCTTCGAGGGATATAATCCAATCGCTATTGCCGATTTCTGATGTATTCTCTCATGATCCCCTCGCAACCCAGGACTTCGGTGGGAAATTTTCTAACGACATGGATGATGCCGTAAAGGACGCTGACTGTGTTGTAGTTGTAGCGGACCACGCTGAATATTCGGAATTGGACCTCGACAGGCTCTCGAAGATGATGAAAAAGCCCGGTGTGATCGTGGATGGGAGGCGGATATTAGATCCAAAACATGCTAAAGAAAAAGGCTTTTCCTATTTTGGCGTTGGATATTAGTTAAATCCACGATTTTATTTTCGGTTTCTATGAGGAGGG
>CBDUVV010000184.1:0-2964 GCA_965370755.1 uncultured archaeon
TCTTACGGTAAAGTTTCTCTGCCACCGTGGGGAACGTGGCCTCATAGCTCGTGCTTGTTCCGTGGGTGAACCACGCTGGGCGCTCTTGACCCATACCCATATCCAAGACCTTTATCGCGAGCTCCTTTATCCCGCCGTTTGCAACCTCATATTGCATGTACACCTGATTCCCGATCTCTAGTCCGCGAGAGAAGTACTCCATGCTGGGGCCAAGGTTTCCGCCTCCCGCCCACGCGTCCTCGTGGAACTGGATCTCCTCCTTTGGAAGCTTCATTCCCTCCACAAGCCATGTGTAGATGTGGCGGAGGTAGTCCTCTGGCTTGTATTTCTCGGGAGGCTCGAAGGCATGCTGCCCTATCATGACAAAGCCCGTGTAGTGCCTTCCTGTGATGCCCACGTTGTCTATGTCGTTGAACCGAAGACAGAACTGAGGGACAACTAAGGGATTAGCCGGGGGATCGATCTCTCCAGAGACGCAGTAGGGCTGGAAGTCGTAGATGGATGCCTGAACGAAGTCAGCATCATCCCGCCATCTTGCCACCACTGGATATCTTGGTATAGGGGTGTAGCCTAGTTTACTGAAGAGCTCTGCGAATTTCTTCCACGTCTCGATGAAGTCCATCTTCGCCTTTGCCGGAGAATCACCAATGAAAGTGTACCCCCCGGAGCATGCGGGCTCGCCGCAGACCTCCCTCTCGGTGGCAGCCCAAAAGTAGGCCCCGCAGCTTTTGCACTGCTTCCTTTCGAACCCTTCTTCTTTAAGCACTTCAGTTGGGTAGTACTTCTCGGGTTCCTTCTGGGCCTTTAGCTTGAATTCCTTCTTTACTTCCTGCATCAGTGTATGTTCGAGCCGGCGGAGATTTAAGCATTTTGCAAAAACAAATCCCTCCGGCTGAACGCAGGCGATAAGAATTTAAATCCATCTCATCACAGTATTAGGAGGAGGTATGGGATATGCCACGTGGGACGAAAACAGACGGGACCAAACTTGGCAAAATCGCTAAGAGGATGTTCGAACCCGTTGAAAAAGAGCCCTACTATCTGGGTGATAAACCGATAAGGAATTTCCAGGAGTTCATGGAAAACCTGGGCGCCTTCACCGAGGAAGAGGCCAACTGGGTTGCCTCCTGGATTGAGTATTTGGGGGATGAAAAGACCGCTAAGAAGATAAGGAAATCGACGGGGAAGTTCAAGGAGATTCTCCGGAAGAGACACGTCAAACTGCTGGAGTACAGATGATACACCATGATCTTAGGGAGGAGGATCCTCGGGGATTACCATGAGGGTGCCTCGAGGGAGTGGATCGCGGCCAACGGTCTGGGAGGGTATTCATCGTCCACCGTGATCCTAGCCAATACTAGGAAATACCACGGGCTGCTGGTCGCCCCCGTCGATCCGCCTTGGGAGAGGAGACTATTTCTCGCCAAACTTGAGGAAGAGGTATCTCTTGATGGGGAAAAAGTGGCCCTTTCCGTCAACAAATATGGCGGCGCCCTTCATCCAACCGGCCACGAGTATCTCAAGGAATTCAGACTGGATCCCTTTCCTACTTTCCTCTACTCCTTCGGACTGCAACTTGAGAAGACCATCTACATGGTGCACGGTCATAACGCCCTCGTGGTGTCATACAAGATATTGGAAGGAGACTCGGCTGTCGTAAGACTTTATCCCCTGGTCAATTTCCGAGGAATCCATACATTGACCAAAATGGAACATTCGGGAAACTTCACGATCGACGGCTGGGACAAGGGATTCAAGGTTACAGATGGAAATGGTGCTCAGCTCATCATTGGTTCTGACGTTATGAGTTACAATGCTTCAAAACTCCCCGAAGAAGCGAAGTGGCACAGGAACATGGAATACGAAATTGAGGGGCGCAGGGGATATGACAGTTTCGATGACCATTACTCTCCTGGATTCTTCGAGCTAGAAATTGAAAAAGGATCACGATTCAACATCTTGGCAACCGCGGGCTATAATGCCGAGGATTCCTTCCAGGCGCTCTATTCCACCGACCCACCCGGATTCGACGAGCTAAGAAGGGCCGAAGAGAAACGCTATGAAGAGATTTCAGGGAAATTGCCAGCCGAATTGCGGCATCTTGCTGGAGCTGCGGATTCGTTTTTGATCGGCAAGAAGTCAAAGATGGTGATTGCGGGATACCATTGGTTCTCCACATGGGGGAGAGATGCATTGATATCACTTCCTGGCTTGTGTCTAGTAACCGGCAGGCACGACGACGCCCAAAATATCCTTAGTTCCTACGCCTCATACTGCAGGAACGGGGTGATCCCAAACTTCGTAGGTAGAGGCGGTGCCTCCTATAACAGCGTGGACGCGTCTCTCTGGTTCATCTACGCCCTTCACAAGTACCTCGCTTATACTGATGACGTGGGTTCCTGTATAGGCCTATGGCCAGTAGTGGAAGATATCATAATGCACTATAGGGAAGGCGAGTCCCTTGGGGAGAGCTGCACTATCAGCATGGACTCCGATGGGCTTTTGAAAATAGAAGGAGAGCAATCTCAAGTCACATGGATGGATGCCAAAATCAATGATCATGCTGTGACGCCCCGGGCGGGAAAGCCCGTGGAGGTGAACGCCCTCTGGTACAATGCCTTGAGGGCAGCTAGCATGATGTCAAAGGAGCTAGGTGAAGATTCTTCCATTTATGCGGAGATGGCGGAAAACGCGAGGAAAGGATTCAAGTCCTTTTGGAACGAGAGCGCAGGCTGCCTCTACGACGTTATAGGTGGAGATGGCGGTGACCCATCCATAAGGCCGAATCAATTGTTCGCAACCAGCCTCCCCTTCAGCGTCCTTGATGAAAAGATGGCTAAGGGGGTAATTAAGAGGGTCAAAAAGGAACTTCTCACGCCCTATGGTATAAGGAGCCTCTCGCCCGCGGACGAGAGATACATAGGCGTATATCAGGGCGGTCAAACTGAGAGGGACTCTGCCTAC
>CBDUVV010000185.1:0-2958 GCA_965370755.1 uncultured archaeon
CAGCAGGGCATAGGCTGGAAGGCCGCTGCCATTTACGGAAATCAAAGCACCGGCAAGCCAATGGAAATAATAAGCAAGACATACGGGGAGAAACACGCACACCGCCATGTCTACGACTACGGGAAGGGCAAGGTCACCAAGGTTGTAGAAGAACCCTATGAGGACGAGTTTCCAGATCATGGAACAAGGATGACTCTTAATCTCATAGGCGACTATTCCAGGGCGCGGACCAATATAGCTGAGTTCATAAAGCGCATGGCGGCGGTTCATCCTTACATTCACTTCATAGTAAGGGAAAATGGAACGGTAGAAGAATATGAAAAGAGAAACCACTCAGGCATTCCAATACCAGAACCCGTGCCACCCCATCCCAACAGCGTTGATATAGGGCAGTTGAAAGACTTGTTGGCCGCCCAGTCAAGGATTAGGAGCATCTCCCTTTCAGGCTTTCTCAGACGCAACTTCTGCCGCATAGGTGACAAGGGCATATCCAATCTTTTGGAGCGTGTCTCGCTATTGAAGTATTTCGACGAACGGGGTTTCTTCGCTGGGGACATAGTAAAGCGAATTGCCCAGAGCAGTAAGCTAAAGGAGTTCAGAGGGAACAGCACAAAAATAAATTCCTATTTGAAGACCCTGGTGCGTGACGTGGACGTCGATTATGACTTCGCCACGGAGGTCGTCATGAAGGGCAGGCTGAACGGCAGCGGAAACATCCGTGGCCTCAGCAATTCCGAGTTGGAAAGGTTATTTAAAGTAAACGGGTCTGAACTCCCAAAGCCACCATTCACTACCAAGACCACCGTGAACATGATCCTCAACGATGAAAACAAGGTGCGCCTACTAGCTGAAGGGCTAAGGAGCATGTCATTCCCGTCGCCTCCCATGGATTCACTTATGCCAATACCAAAGGACACCTTCGTCGACGGTTTTACCACAATGTACAATCCTGAGAAATATGCATACGTCGAGAGAAAGCCCACGAGCACTAGCGGTAGGCCGGTTCAAGTTCAGGTTCTAGCAATGTATGGCGGGGAGATACATGCGAATTCAAAGGATCAGGACAAGCTCGTTCGTATAGCGAACTGCACTCCCCTGCTATACGAATTTGGCAGCGACATCGTTACGCAGACTGCCAAAGAGATCGACTGGTCCATTTATAAGCTCGGCAAGCAAGGCGCCATGCCTGATGCACCAGTGATTTTTGTGGTGCACGTGACATCGCCGCAGCTCAAATATTTGGGCGTGGCAAAGCAAGCCATAGGGGCGGACGACATCATAGCAGAGGAGATACGCCGTGCACTACAAGCCGCAAGCAGACACCTACGCAGCCATGTGAGCATGTTGGAAAAGAGTAAGACCGCAGGCAAGGCGAGAAAGTACCTCGAGCACTATGCCGAAATCGTCTCCCAAACGCTTTCCAAGATATTGAAGGTCAAAGAGGGGGAAGTCCACGAGCTGCTTTCTCAGGAGATTACTAGGAGACGTCCGTCCGTTAAGGACCCTCAAGTACAGACGAAATTGTCGGAGATTGGTGATGAATAGATGGGCAGGAAAAAAGCCAACGGTGTCCCAATAAAAGAGGAGTTGAGCGCGGAAGAATTCTTACATAAAATTAGGGATACGGCGACCGCTGTTTTGCAGGACATAAGAGCTCATAAGAACCCAGGTTTCGAGGTACCAAACCGGAGCTCTAGCAACTTCATCTACGATGATAAGAACGACGTGATCTACCTTGGAGAAAAAAAATCCAAACGTACATTCCACAACGTCGCAACTACCACTGCTTTCACTCAGATGCTCTTCGTCTTGAGCGTGCTCCAGGAGGCCGCGGAGAGGAAAAAACACCTCACCAAACGTGAAGTATATTACCAGGACCCGGAGCTCTTCAATAAAGATCAAAACGCCAGCGACAACTTATTGGAGGATATTGCCGTGACCATGGGTGTAACCCGCCCGTGCATTCGCGTGATTGCCGCGGCCAAGGGGGTTTGCATCGGCGATCTGACTCTAAGGGAAAGAGATGATACATTTAATTGCGACGCTCTAGGAAGAGGTGGTTGGTCCGTTAGCCCCTTTATAGACGAGGTGGACATCGTGGACACCAACTCTGAATACGTTCTCGTAGTGGAGAAGGACGCCGCCTTGATACGCCTCATTGAGGAGGACTTCCATAAGAAAAACAAGTGCATTCTCATAACTGGCAAGGGCCAACCGGATATAGCCACTCGCCGCTTGATACGCAGACTGAACAAAGAGAGGGGTCTCCCGGTTTACGTGCTGACGGACAGCGACAGCTACGGCATGCAGATATGCTCCAGCTACAAGCGAGGTAGCATCTCCCTCAGCTTCGAGAGCTCATATCTAGCCGTGCCTACTGCAAAGTTCCTTGGGCTATTGCCTAGCGACCTCGATAAGTTCGAAGTTCCAAAAGCCGCCCGTCTTGAGATGACCGATTGGGATATGAAGAAGGCCCAGAACATGCTCGAATATCCTTGGATAAAGAATAACAAAAAGTGGCGAAGCGAGCTTCAACTCATGATCGAACGTAGGGAGAAGGCAGAACTCCAAGCGCTTGCAAAACACGGAATAACCTTTATGACCGATGTTTATATCCCGCAAAAGTTAGAGACCGAAGATTGGATATGAAATCCATTATACGGTATGGGAAATCTCTGGTATTTTTTAGATTTCTTTTCCAGTGGAATCAAAGGAACCAAACGAAGCAAAGCTTGTGTTTTCAAAAGATACTTATAAGGCAAACGACTACGCATGATTGCGGATTTGGAATAGGTGTCCGGTTGACGTTTTGTCTCCGATAGAACGTCTCTGGCGGTGGGTCCAATCCTCCGGGGTTAGATCTGCTTAAAGGTTCCAGACTCGACGGTCTCCGGACCGACGAGCGAGGTTCCTTCTGCCTTATCCAAGTTCGCACTTTTCATTTATGGCCTCTGATTT
>CBDUVV010000186.1:0-2946 GCA_965370755.1 uncultured archaeon
GGAACTCGTCGGGGAGTACATAGATTGGGAGGCTGTACTTCAGGAACTCCAAAGCTGAAGGCTCGTTTTTCAGCGTATTACGACGAACATATCACCTTCTAACTTAACGAGGTTGACGAAGAGGTTCTCAAAACTTGATATCTCGCTTTCCTCGTGGGCAGTAGCGTCAAGTAAACAGACCAAACATAGGCCCTCTTCGGAGAAGTGCTTGATGGTATCCGACATGAACTTATAGGCTACGACGCCACCTTCGTTTACTATCAGCCGGGATAGAGATTCAAATATTAGGATGCTGCCCGCTGGCATCTCCTCGAAAATGGACTTGAATGAGTTAAGGTTGGACATGGGTAATTCATCTTCATCGACTTGGGGTTCGCCTGGGGTGAGATTGATTACTTTCGCCATACCGGTGTCGATAATCGGTCGTAATTTATCTCGGTAAACATCGGTCCGAGGCTGCGTGGAAACGATGAAAACTTCCCTCTCGTTGTTATTGCATTCATCAACAATCTTCGTTATGGCTTCGTCTAACTTGCTATCTGAGTCGTATTTGATCAGTGCCGACTCTCCGAGAACATGGGCGATCTTTGGCTTTTCCTTCTTTACTGTGGCTTCCTTGGTACCGACGTCTTCTAGTCCTTTTCCTGATGCATCGGAACTTGCCATTGTCACTCCTGCAGCTTGTTCTTCCGTGGCCTCTTGTTGAGCGTCTGAAGTTACCTGCGGGGTCGCCATCTTCCTCAGTTTCATCGATTTCAAGTTCTCCTTAGCGAGGTCCATTTTATCGGATAATGGCTGGTATTGGGATGCCTCGACGATTACCTCATAGCTGCCCAACTCGAGCTCCTTAAAATAAGCCACTCCCAGGTTGTCTGTGCTGGATTTGTATTCCTTCCCGTTGGATTTTAATACAACCTGTGAACTCCCGATGGGCATCGAAGTATCGGCATCCGTAACTACGACGCTCAAGTCCGAGGAACGCTTCGACATGGTGAAGACCTCCCCTGAATCCATGCTAAGAAATCTCTCGAATTCCTCGGTCTTGTAACCCTTGGCCGCTACCTCTATGCTATACTGCCCCTCAACGACTCCCGTAAATTCGCCCTTGCCGGCCGTATTTGTGGTATTACTCAGGGCCTTTTCTGTTTCGTTGTTTTTTAGAGAAACTTTGGCATTTACTATGGGTTGCGAAGTGTTTCCATCGGTCACTAGAGCCGTAAAGTTATGACCTCCTGTCGAATAGTCGGCTTCTACAGGTTCTTCATCCTCCATCTCTATCGTGACCTCTTCTTTCGCCTCGTAAATCCTCAAGATTTGGCGAAACACAAGGGAGAAGAGACCCTTAACACCCCAGAGAATCTCAGAGAAGAGATTCTTAATGGGCCTAGTTATCTTCCAGAGGCCGTAGCCCACGTGGTGCTCCTGTGTGTAGCCCCTCGTCGCACCGTAGATTGAAGCCATATACAATATTGCTCCAAGGCTTAGAATACCACTAAATAGGTAAAATGGGAACAGTTCGTGAGTATAGCCAGCTATCATAAAGGCCGATAGATAGAACATTCTCTCCCCACGGGTTTCCCATCCTGGCTCATCCGTTCTAAACCTACTCGTATACCCAACCAAATAAATCCCTAAAAGAAAGGCTATACCCAAGCCCACGTGGTCCTCAACCCTGAGTCTAAGATTAAAAAAGCCCAGGTCAAAATCGCTCTCCTGGAGATAATATAAGGCCCCCAAGATCAAGAGGATGTCAGAATATCTATCCAGACTCAATCCAACCCTTTCAAGCTCACTTATTTTTTTCTTAAGTTTGGTGAATTCCCTAAGGATCTCATCCCAAAGCCCACTTAAGAATACGAACAGTATGGCGAGTAAGCCGAGGTTGGTGTTCCATGGGTTGCTGTATAAACGATAGAATGAAAATACACCTAGAAATGTGATGATGAGGGAAGTGGAAAGAAGGAACTTTATGGGGGTGTTAGTTCTGTCGATTAGGAGAGCTATAACCCTAGAAAACGGTCTGAAGATTCTCCTGATCCGCAGATCCATGGTTAGGCTTTTAAGAAGATGGGTATATGAGTGTTTCCATGGAACGAATTCTCGCTGTGGACATAGGCGTCGGGACGCAGGACATAGTGGTTTACGATGCCTCTAAAAATCCTGAGAACAATATCAAACTCGTGTTACCTGCGATGACGCAGATTATCGCAAAGAGGATACGTCAGTCGAAGAGGGATATATTTGTCCGAGGTGAAACCATGGGCGGAGGCCCCCTCAGCATGGCTGTCGGAGAACACATAAAGAAAGGACACTCGGTAATGATGACTCCCGATGCTGCGGTTAGCATAAGGGACAACCTCGACGAAGTGCGCGAAATGGGCGTTGAGATCGTGGATGACGAGCCGAGAAGTGGTAAATTCGATATCATCGAAACCAAGGACTTCGATTTCGAGGGCTTACTCGATTTTTTATCTAACATCGGCGAGGATACGAATTTCGATTCTATAGGTATCGCGGTTCAAGACCATGGTTATGCCGTCGGTAAGTCCGATAGGGAGTTCAGGTTCGAAAAATTCAGAGAAGCCCTGGAGAATGGAGCGGACCTTTCAAAGTTCCTTTACAAAGAGCCTCCAGAGTACTTCTCAAGGATGAATGCTACTCTTCGCACAGCGAAAAGATTTTCCTCTGGTCCAGTTTTTGCAGTGGACACAAAAATCGCTGCAATAGTAGGTGCTATCCACAATGTAAAAGAGAGGCCAATTATGCCTATGGATATCGGCAATGGTCACACTATGGCGGCTTTGATCGGAGAGGAGTTCGAGATATTTGGTTTAATGGAGCATCATACTTGGCTGTTAAATGAGGAAAAACTTGGGGATATGCTTATCAGATTCGCCGATGGCGAGCTTACGAATGAAGAGGTCTATAAAGACCAGGGCCACGGGT
>CBDUVV010000187.1:0-2919 GCA_965370755.1 uncultured archaeon
GCTTTAGATCCCTGCCGCAGGACGGACATTTTGCCTCCCATTCTTTACTCTTCAACTGCGTGTTTGACCTCAAACTCGGATAGACCACTCCGCATTCATCGCACTCATATTTCCCATCGCCGTATATGCTCATGGAGGACGCAACTACTACCTTTTCTATGTCATGGTCCTCCTCGACGAGGGCTTGAAGAATGTTGGCCGTCGCGTAAGTATTTTCGCCGACGTAGTCCTTCACCTGATACATGCTCTGCCCGACGCCAACGGCGGCGGCCTGGTGATACAAGATTTCGTGATCATGTAACAACTCTTTGAAATTTTCATCTCCAACGTTCCCCTGACTAAAATCTGCCTTAGGATTGAGATAATCTGGTTTCTGACCCTCCTTATGGACTTGAGGGGTTAAGTTGTCTAGGACTGTGACGTCGTTCTCCTTCACAAGTTCGTCCACGATGAAGGATCCGATAAAACCCGCCCCGCCTGTTACCAAAATCTTTTTTCCCATGATGGCATGCTCCTGAGATTTGATTAGCTCTAACCTCTGGTTAAATATAGTTTACCCTACTAAGGTACTGCAAACTTATTATTGGTATAACGGTAGCGAAGTTGCGACCGAAGGTTGCAATTTGAGTGAGCGTAGCGAATCACATACACCATATTAGGTAAGTGCGATAGCACCGAAGCGAAATGGAGAATTCACCGAGCCCGCCGAATTTTTATTTAATTATCCACTACATTCAACTTGCGCTTCTTTAACTATTCCTGACAATTCTATTTTTGGTAAACCCCATGTTCCAAGGATTTCTCAAACTATTTCTCACAGTGTATTTCTGGGTGAATGGTGGTTCCCCTTGGCGAGGTTAGTCGATATGTGCAATCCCTTTCACCGCTTCCTTCACACTGGTCTCTAAAAGCAGATGCCTCACCCGGCTGAATCACATCTTTATCCCACACGGCCGATACACTTGCCCCTTTCGGAGTCTTCTGCGCCACTTCGATATCGGCAGTGTAAATTGGGTTCCTTCCTATGTTTTTTATCTTCACACCAGCAACTCCATCTGGCTCACAGAAGAGGTCTAGTTGCATTATCTCTTTAACTTCTATCTCGTAACCCTCATAATCAGATAAGTCAAAGGATTTTTCCTCTACCTTTTCCAGGATAATTCCACCATCAGGTAGGGAGAGGTTTATCAATAAATAGGGCTTAGCTGCACTGACAAAAAACTTAACATCTTGCTGAGTTTCGCTTTCTGGTTTAAAAGTTACTTCATAAGCTAGCCAGTTACCATATAGCAACGGTTCAGATAAGCTCATTTGTCCAGGGCTGGAACCACTAAGTTTGCCTGAACCGCTTTCGATAAAGTGGTTTATGTCAAGATGGTTGGCTTCCCTAAGCATGGACAAAATAAATGGGAAGAAAATCACCTCAGCACCACCAGAACCAACTTCCGCAGCGCTGGTATAAGCTATATCCTCACTTAACACTTCGTCTCCATCAAGTGAGTAGGTAGTAAGCAAGTTTAACTCTTTTTTATTTATCTTAAATCTAAATAACTGTGCCTTTTTATTCCCATCTTGCGTTTCCTTTGAACCAATGATCCCTTGCCATTCGCTATCAGTTTCTTTCGTTACGTAAACGTCTAAATCAAGCTCCTTGCTAGTATCTTTTCTGAGATCGGTATATCTATATCTCATACCCTCTTTCAACTTGAATAGAGGCAGCTCCTGTGTAAAATCCCTCGTAGTTGTTTTCCCCATCGGAGGACTAACGGAAACTGTTATTTCTTCCTGAATTTGACATCCTTTAAGCTCTAGCTCGCTTAAACCATTAGGTAAATCTTCGTGCTTGCTACATAGGACTTCCCCACCCCTGTCAAAAACATGTATTCTCGTGTCACTTATATCCATATTCGCGTCTAAGATAACGATTATTTTCCCCAACTCAGATCTCGCATCCTTTATTCTTACCTCGGGTAAAACGAGTGTGAAATCCCCTGTGATCATCTCGGCTTTTGGAGGACTTACGGAGACTGTAATCCTTTCTTTAATTTCACAATCTGTTAACTCAATATCTGTTATACCTTTAACTAAATCTTTATATTTACTACATAATGTTGTGTCGGATTCGTCAATGATATCTACCCTCACGTTATCAGTGGCCTCGTCTGCATCCAGAGTAAGAATTATTTTACCTTGCTCAAATCTGGCATCTTTTATCCTAACACTTGGTAATTCGAATCGAAAATCTTTTGTCGTCATGCGCCCTTCAGGAGGGCTAACAGACACTGTCACCATCTTCTTAATTTCACAATCTCTTAATTCAAACTCGGTTACGCCCCCAACCAAATCCTTGTATTTAGTGCATAATACTTGACCATTCTCGTCAACCAACTCAATTCTTACATTTTCTACAGTTTGGTTAGACTCTAAAGACAGAACTAAACTTCCAGACTCAAGTTTTGCATTTACTATTTTAACCATGGCTGGCGGTCCACGGTCGATACATCCACTAATCAAAACAAGTCCTACTATAAGAAAACCGATTAAAAACTTTGTTTTCATCTCTATAATGAGTCTATTTAGATTAGACTATTATAATAAAGTTTCTTTTTAGAGGCCTAAATACCCCTCTGCTTACTCGAACTCTATGGTTGCTGGGGGTTTATCAGTTATATCGTAGAGGACCCTGGTGACGCCTGGTATCTCCCTGGTTATCCTCTTCTGGATGGTCTTGAGGGTTTCCCATGGCATCTCCATAGCTACGGCGGTCATGGCATCCACGGATTCCACAGCCCTTACCGCTATGGTATATCCGTAGTCCCGAATGTCGCCCTTAACACCAACGGTCTTTTCGTCAAGAAGGACCGCCAGTGCCTGCCAAGGCTTGAGGCCAGCCCTCTCGATTTCCTCCTCGACTACCGC
>CBDUVV010000188.1:0-2918 GCA_965370755.1 uncultured archaeon
AAAGCCTTCGTACAATGCAGGAAAAACAAACAGGTCGGCTGAGTTGTAAAGCTTGGGCAGGTCGTCCTCTTCAATATAATTGAGGAATATCACATCCTTCAGCCCAAGATTTTTTATCAAGGCTTCCAATCCATCCCTTGCGTTTGGCCATGAAGGTTCTCCTACCTTAACCAACTTTGCGTCTGGCATCTTCTCCTTAACATTTCGGAATGCCCTTATGAGGGCATGCAGGTTTTTATGAGGCATTTCTGAGCCCACATTAAGAATTACAGGTCCCTCACCTGTGATCCCGTATTTTCTCAAGATTTCCTTACTGGGCTCGTGATAGAATCGTGAATTGTCGACTCCAGGGTATATCACCGAGACCTGCTCCTCTGGATATCCCAGACGGTCACAGATTTCTCCCTTAGAGTGCTCTGATATCGCGATTATGTGATCGGCTTTGACCAAGCCCCTCATATCATACTCCGTCATCTTCTGGGATAAATATGAGACATGAATGCCCATAACGGATGGGATGATATCGTAGCACGTTACAACGGTTCGTTTCAGGTTGAGCCTGTTTAAGAGGTAGGCGTAGGACTGGTTCGTTATGTGCTTGACGCTGTTTTCTCTGCAGTTGCGCTTGACCTGGAGGGGATAATAGATATACCGATAAAAGCCGAAGGAAAGTCTATTCCTTGTCGATCGATAGTTCAAAATATTGAAGTCGACCTTTTCTTTGAGGCGACCAAAGACCTCCCTCTGGATCCTGCCGATGCCGTAGACCTGGTTTTTTCTTTCCCCGAGTATGTAGTCGACCTCCATCCTACCGCCCCCAATACCGCCAAGTGATAAGGCCCATAGAACCCAAAATAATCGTTGGCAAATAGCTATCCGGCCATATCAAACCGTAGCCCACGAACCCCGTCCATAACGGCCAAAGGAACCAATAGAACTTGCCATAGGGGAACAGTAGGCTGTCCAAAAAGAGGTGGGAGGTCGCACCCAGAAGGATTAGAGCAAAGGCGTGGCGCCAAGGTACGGGTTTAAAGAAAGAAGATACAAGGGCACTGCTCAGGAGTATGCCAGATAGAGTATGAAGGGGACTGAAGAAGTTTATGGCCCCATAAAAGCCGGCTAGGGGCTGGAAAGGTATGAATAGCCTGAAGGCGTCAGGTAACACTGCCCCAAGACTCATGAGACTCCGATTCTCCTTGAATCCTAGTATTACGGAAATTATAAAGGCAAAAGCGATATGCGCTATCCAATCTGGCATTAGTCCCTCCCAAAGAAGGTTCGGTTTGATATGTCAGGCTTCCACTCCCTCAAGAAAAGGGAAGCAAAGAGCACGAGCCCTACGAAAGAGAGGTAGTAGGCGGCCATGGGATGACGGTGCAAGTGAAGGTCCTGGATCATGATACTGTCACCTTGTGCTTGGCCCCTGAAGCTGATTGTATCACCTACCTCGAGGTCTGCACTTGTGACTACAGTAGTGACCTCGCCAGAGAATATATCGGCAAGGCGGTAGGTGTCATCTTGTTTCTCTACAACCTTCAGTAGATAATTGACTTTTTGCTCATTCTCTTCGGCAGCTGGTTCGAGTTGTTTATAAATCGGATTGTATGTGGATGAGTAAATACCCAGTAGGAAGAGGGCAATAATCAACGCTATTTGAGCAGGACCTCTCATTAAAATCTCCTCAACACGTTTCTCTTGAAGAGATTCACTGCCGTACTGGCCTTGTTTTTGAAGTCCGAAAAAGAACGCACATCCCTGAGCATGGCGGCGATGTAGCGGGGGTTAAAATAGTGCCTCCGGTACGCCTGGGATAAAAGGGTCTCCAGCTTATCTTTGGACAGGTGCGGATAGGAGATGATGGACTCCTTTGATGGGTCTACTGGAGCATAGTCTCCATCGACAAACCATCCTTTCTCCTTTGCAGCGTAGTAGTAGTCGGTCCCTGGGAAAGGGGCAGCTATATCATATAGCACGTAGCGGACATTTAGATCCTCAACAGCGGCCACTGTATGCTTTATTGTATCTTCAGTCTCTTTGGGCGACGCCCCCATGAGGACGTTGACCTTGGGCTCGATTTTATGGCGCTTTATTATCTGTATCGCCTTTTGGATATCCTCAACTTTGATGCCCTTCCTCACGCTATCAAGGACACCTTGATCGAAGGATTCCACGCCGAGGTCTATGTATTTGCACCCAGCTTCCGCCATAGCCCTTATAGAGCCCTCTGTGACAGTATCTGGCCTAGCTAAGGAAGTCCACTCCAGGTCGAGGTCAGCAATGCCCTCACATATCTTGATGGTCCGTTTCTCCCCCCATATGAACTGGTCGTCAATCACTGAAACCGATCTGAAGCCTAGGTCTGCTATTTCCTTGAACTCAGCTATGACGCGATCGGCTGAATGCATCTTTGGTTTTGGCTTGGATCCGTGATGTGCTTTGTACTCGAGTTCCCTAGCGAAACTCAGGGAGTTCGGGACACAGTACCAACATTGGCCAAAGCATCCTCGGGACGTCATAACAGCCGTGTGAGGCACCTTGTTGAGCTTTGGGTTATAATAAGGCGCATGGTCCAAAAGGCGTCTATCCGGCATGGGGAGAGAGTCTAGTTCCTCAATCGGAGCTCTTGATGTGTTATGCTCAATGACGCCGTCCTTGAGGTAAGAGACACTTTCCACATCTGCGATATCTGAGCCCGAATCCAGGTTTTTAACGAGGCCCAGGAGGGCGAATTCGGGTTCGCCACGAACAACAAAGGAATCTTCTGCTATAAAGGGGTCAGGATTCCAAGTAGGCTGGGTCCCGGTATATAGGAAAAGCGAGTCCCTGTGGCTTCTAATAATGTCCCTTGCCATGAGGTCTGTTGCTTCTGAGAGGAAGACCGTAAAGAAGACGTATGCTTCAGAAGCGTCTTTAGCTAT
>CBDUVV010000189.1:0-2902 GCA_965370755.1 uncultured archaeon
TGAGACATCATAGCCTTCATATCCTCAGCGTCCATCCCCTCCATCATCTTAGGCATCATCTGGGACATCATTTCCCTCTTCTTATCGGGTTTCATTTTACCCATCATAATCCCCATCATTTTATCCATCATGGCCACGGTCATCACCTCATTTAGTTTCCTTAGTGGTTATTCCAAGTCTTTCTTTTTTTCTTCAAACTCTTTTTTGTCAATCTCGCCCTTTGCATAGCGCCTTTTCAGAATCTCTAACGGAGTATCTTCTGTCACGGTTGGCTTGGCTTCAGCCCCCGTTATCTGCTTATACAGCCAGACTATGAGAAGTATGATAGCAGTCCAGAATAGTATCATAAATACCCAGCCTATGCCCATCCACCCGTAGCCCATCGTCCCTCCGCCTTCGTGCATCACTCATATCGCCCCAAATCAATTTTAATTAATAAGAAATACCACATCCTAAAACAGGTAATATAAAGTTGTTGTTCCTCGCGATCAACCACCTTAATACATAGCTTCATGTCAGTGGGAGATTCAGGAGGATTTTTTAGAGGTTAAGTGGAAAAGAGATTGATTGTTAGGATGATAGAAATTGATCAGCTTCCGAAGAGCCCGGGCTGCTACATGTTCAAGGCCGGCTCGGGGGCCATAATCTACGTTGGCAAGGCAAAGGACATTCGCAAGAGAGTCCGGAGCTATTTTAAAAAGGATGGCCACGATCCCAAGACCCTCGCCCTTCTTCGGAGCATCTCGGATGTAGATTTTATTGCCACCGACAATGAGGTCGAGGCCCTAATCCTTGAGAACACCCTGATAAAGCAGCACCAGCCGCGCTATAACATAGACCTGAAGGACTCCAAGCGATACGCCCTCCTGCACATAACCGACGATCCATTCCCTAGAATCTTGATTGCCAGGCGGCCCATAGACAAGGGCAGGTTCTTCGGGCCTTTCGTCTCGGGCCAGGAGCGGGACTACGTAAAAAGAGCCTTGATCAGGTCCTTTAAGATCCGCACCTGCAAGCGGCTACCCAAGAAGGCTTGCGTCAGGTACCACATTGGAATTTGCACTGCCCCCTGCATCGAAATGATAAGCCAGGAGGACTACGCCGAGAACATCGAGAGGGTGGCCTTGGTTCTGCGGGGAAAGGTCAAGGGTCTCCTTAAAAAACTTGAGCGAGAGATGGAGGAGCACTCCCGGAATCAGAACTACGAGTCCGCCATCACCCTACGGGACCAGATCGCTGCCATCCAGAATCTGACGAGGAGGCAGAAGATGGAGCGCATCCGAAGACACGACGAGGACATCCTCAACTACGTGGTACGGGAGGGCAAGGTCTACCTTCTCGTCTTCAACGTCTACAAGGGGACCCTCACAAACAAACAGGAATATGTCTTCGACGAGACCGCGGACTTTTTGGAGGAGTTCATAGTCCAGTATTACTCAAACGATTCGGTTCCATCAGAGCTCATTGTGCCCCATAAGATGGAGCCATCCATCGGTGAATACCTGGAGCGGATACGGGGAACAAGGGTACGGGTCAACGCGCCTCGTAGGGGGGTGAAGCGCAAACTTCTTGTCCTGGTCAAGAGGAACATTGAGCTGCACTTCTTCAGGGGCATCGAGGCCCTAGAGGAGATGAAAAAGTCCCTTAGGTTGAATGAGACACCGGCCGTCATCGAGTGCTTCGACATATCTCACATCTCGGGCTCGTCAAAGGCCGGCGCCATGGTCCAATTTCGCTACGGCAAGCCGGACAAGAGTGGCTATCGGCGCTTTAGGATACGGACCGTTGAGGGAATAGACGATGTTGCTGCAATTGGTGAGGTTGTACGTAGGAGATATAATAGGCTCAAGAATGAAGGGGGTGAACTGCCGAACCTTGTGGTTGTGGATGGTGGTCGTGGTCAATTGAACGCTGCGCTGGAACAGTTGAAATCACTCGAGGTACGCCTGCCTGTCGTGGCATTGGCAAAGGAGTTCGAGGAACTATACGAGCCAGGCCTCAAAAGGCCCATTAAACTAGACAGGCGGAGCGAGGCATTGAAGCTCTTGCAGCAGGTGCGCGACGAGGCCCACCGCTTCGCCCTTTCCTATCACAAGGTCCTTCGCGAGAGGGAGATGAAGAAATGAAATTCAAGCTCACATCCAAAATGAGGCCCGAGGGCTCCCAGCCCGAGGCCATAAAGGAGCTGGTGGAAGGCTTGGATAAGGGATACAGACTCCAGACGCTCTTGGGTATCACGGGCTCGGGGAAGACCTTCACCGTAGCAAACGTAATAGACCAGGTGCAATTTCCCACCCTCGTATTATCTCACAACAAGACATTGGCTGCCCAGCTATACTCTGAGCTAAAAGAGCTTTTCCCCGAAAACAGAGTGGAGTTCTTCGTCTCCTACTACGACTACTACCAGCCCGAGAGCTACTTACCTCAAAAGGACCAGTACATCGAAAAGGACGCCGACGTAAACCCAAAGATCGAGCAGATGCGCCTTGCCGCTACCGCATCTCTCATGTCCAGAAAAGATGTGATAGTTGTCTCCTCCATCTCCTGCATATATGGCCTGGGCCGCCCTGAGAACTTTCAGAACCTGGGCTTTGAGGTTTCCAAAAATCAAGAGGTTAGTAGGAATAAAATTCTTCGACGGTTAATCGATATTCAGTTCGAACGAAACGACTTCGACCTGGCCCCGGGAAGGTTCAGGGTTCGCGGTGACACCATAGACCTGGTGCCGGGCTACCTCAACGACGTTATTAGGATTGAGATGTTCGGGGACACCATTGAGAGGATAATGGAGATTGATAAGGTCACCGGTGAGGTGGTCAAGGATTTACCCTACTTCTTCGTGTACCCTGCAAGGCACTTCGTGATACCTGAGGACGAAAAGAATAGCGCCATAATAACCATC
>CBDUVV010000190.1:0-2842 GCA_965370755.1 uncultured archaeon
TGAGAACCGCCGTAACCCGGGGATATGGGCTAATCGGCTCGATCCCCATCATCCTCTGGATGGCCGGCCTAACGAAGACGTCGAAAGCGAACATGGCTGCGACGGGCGAGCCAGGAAGCATGAATACAGGCGTTTCACCGATGAAGCCAAAGCCAACGGGCTTGCCAGGACGCATCGATACGCCGTGAACTAGGATCTCCCCCATCTCGCCTACGACTTTAGGGATGTAATCCTTCCTGCCCACGGAGGTCGCACCACTTAGGATAATGGCATCGTAGCTAGATAAATCCTCCAGAGCTTCCATCAGAACTGCTGTATCGTCCCCGACTATCCCCCTCCTAACAGGGGCTCCTCCATTAATCTCCACCAAGGCTGAAAGGGAGTAGTTGTTGGAATCGTAGATTTGGCCCTCCGCCAGTTCCTCCCCTGGATTGACCAACTCATCGCCAGTTGATATTATGCCCACTTGGGGCTTTCTTGAGACTTCCACTTCCTTCATCCCCATAGCTGCTAGGATGGCGATATCCTGGGATCGAAGGATGGAGCCTATTGGGAGGAGTAGTTCTCCTTGCTTAGCATCCTCACCCTGTTGGGAGACGTTCTTGCCCGGTGGCAATGACCTTAGAACTTCGACCGTGTCATCTGCGGATCTCGTGTACTCCAACATGATCACAGCATCGGCGCCCTCTGGAACAGGAGCCCCGGTGGAGATCCTAACGGCTTCACCTTCTTTAACGAAAAGCCCGCCTTTGTCGCCAGCCGTTACCTCTCCAACCACCTTTAATGTAATCGGGCTGGACTCGGACGCTCCATATGTGCCCTCGCCCTTTACAGCATAGCCGTCCATGGCGGCCCGATCGAAAGAAGGTATATCTCTCAACGGCTTGAGGTCCATTGCCAGCGCTCTCCCCATGGCACTTTCGATGCCAATGATCTCGGTGCCGATCGTATGAATCTTTTTCAAGAGAATGTCGAGGGCCTCGCCTACTGGCGTGAGGGAATAGAACCCTTTCATGCTAACGCTTTTCATGTCTCATCAACTCGTTGATTTTGGTCCAATCCCGTGGGTAATTCACGTTGAAGAATGTTAATAATTCTTGGTCCATATCTTTAAACTCTTCCACAGGCACATACCTAACCCTATCTAATCTCCCCAGGGCATTTTTCACCTCTAGGTAGCCCTCGGAGAATGCCTCCTGGCATGCGGATAGCATCGGTGCCACCCTGTAAATTGCGTGAAGTGGTTCTATGAGCTCCCCGTTCTTCGGCACCACTGCGTCGTATCCTGGCGCCCTGTCGGCCATAAACCTGAAAACCTCTGCTTTTAGGAGCGGTGAGTCACATGGGGCCACGGCCGTGTATTCGTGTTCACAAAGCTTCAGCGCCGTCATAAGTCCACCCAATGGCCCGGAGTCCGGAACTTCGTCCACTGCGACCTTATCAGTCCCCAATTTCATGCCAAGTGTTTGGTCATCGGAACCAAGAGAAATGATCACTTCATCCGAAAAATTGTGCGCAGTTTCGAGGACGCGCTCCAAGAAGGGTTTGCCCTCCAACTCTAAACTCCTCTTGTCCTTACCCATCCTCTCGCTTTTACCACCGGCTAATATGATGCATGAGATCATTGTTTGAGGTATAAATTGCCGTTGGTCTTATATTCAGCGTGGTCGCCAGAGTATTTCGAGTAAGTACCCTTGAAGGCCTCTCCATCCAGCGTTGGGTCCTTGATTTCGCCCTTCGGCTTGAAACCCGGTAGCAACTTATCTACTGCCCCGGCGATTATATCCCCACCAGTCATCTGCGCGCCCAATCTAGACTTCGCCATGCCTTCGAGGACTATGAGCCCCTTGCCCATGTGAAGACCCATGAATGAACCGGCGTCGCCCTTCACGTGGATCTTCCCACCTCGCATATACTCGCCTGCCTCGGACCCTACGTTCCCCTCAACGACGATTGTGCCTCCTTTCATACCTCTCCAGTCGCCCCTGTAAGCGGCTCCGATGTAACTCCCTGCGTTGCCCTTGATTAACATCTCTCCGCCTTTCATTTGGAGTCCCGTAAAGGACTCAGCGTCACCATGTAAAACTATCCTGCCGCCCTTCATCCTAGCGCCGAGATACATGTCGGCATTTCCCTTGATTACAATCTCGCCGGAATTCATTTCCTGGCCTATCCTCTTGGTCCGTCCCACGTCCCCATCTATCAAGATCCTGAGCTTTGCGGCCTCCTCCACTTTCTTGCCTGATACCTTGAAGAAGTCTCCCAGCCTCCCTATCTCGTTGCCGAAGAACACCTCAAGCTCCTCTATCTCCTTTAAGTCCTTTCCAGCAAATACATCGGGGTTTATAACCTCTGCTTCTAGGGATGTCGCCGGTTGCTCCTTCGGCTTCAAGACAATCTCCTTGAATGAATCGCTAGTTTTTTTCATCTGACATTCCTCGATGCGTCTATGTCAATAGGTGTCGACCTAGTTAGATAATGCTCCTGCACGGGATAGTTGGCCAGGTTCACCGAATAAAATCGCTTGAAGTTATAGTCCAAGTCCTTAGCCACTTCACCGGCTGGACCCTCACCTACCTTGGCGTTTGACCAGTAAGTCCTACCCTCCACCACCTTTACAATCTCGCCGTCTTTCACCACGATCTCGCCGTCCTTAATTGTGTAGGCGGTGTTGGAGAGTTTCTTCTCCAGTTCTTCATAGTTCTTGCTGGTATCGAATTTTTCTGTGTCTATGTCGAATATGGCTATATCCGCATGGGCACCCAGGCCCAAGTGGCCTTTCTCTTTCTCCATGCTGAAGGCCTTGGCCGCACCGGCACTAGTCATTATGGCCATATCATTA
>CBDUVV010000191.1:0-2831 GCA_965370755.1 uncultured archaeon
AGATATTTCCAAGCCCTCGGGCATTTGAGTCGGCACATCCTTCATGCTATGCACAGCAAAGTCCACCACCCCACTGACCACTGCTTCATCTATCTCTTTTACAAATAGCCCATCGCCACCTATCTTCGCGAGGGGAACGTCCAGGATCTTGTCTCCAGTTGTTTTTATGATTTTTTTATCAAATTTCAGATCTGGAAATTTATTCTTCAGAAGATTCGTTACAAGATCGGCTTGAAAAAGTGCAAGTTTGCTTCCTCTGGTTCCTATTGTAAGCTTCATCAAAGGGACCTTAATACCTCCTCAGCAGCGTTTAACGTGTATTCCAATTCCTCGTCACCATGGGCCTGAGAAATAAAATTACATTCATATTGAGACGGAGGAAGGAATACACCCTTCGATAAAAGTCCGCTCTGGAATCTTAGGAATTTCTCGGCATCCGCCTTGAGAGCCGTTGAATAATCCACAACCTCTTCACCCGTAAAATACATCTGAAACATGGATGCTAACCCATAAATTCTGCTATCAATCCCTACATCTGACGTGATATCGGTCAGGCCTTTCCTCATTTTGGTTGCATAGGAATTAACCTTCTCGTATACTCCGCCATCTCTTAATTCTTTCAATGTTGCCAGTCCCGCTGTCATGGATAAAGGATTCCCATTAAATGTTCCAGCTTGGTAGACTTTACCCATAGGTGAAAAGCTCTCCATAATCTCTTTTTTCGCACAAATTGCCCCAAGGGGCAACCCCCCACCCAATATCTTTCCAAGAGTTGTGATGTCAGGCGTCACATTGTAATACTCCTGGGCTCCGCCATATGCTAATCTAAATCCTGTGATGACCTCGTCGAATATCAAAAGGGAACCGGCCTCATCGGTCGCTTTACGTAAGAAATTGAGGTATCCATCCTTTGGTAATATGCAGCCAGCATTCCCGATTACCGGCTCTAAGATCACGCAGGCTATTTCACCTGAGCCCAACATCTCTTCAACGATGGGTTCGTTGTTAAAGGGCGCCAATACCGTGTTTGACGTGGTCTCCTCCGGAATTCCCAGCGAGTTAGGTACACCATGCGTTGTAGCTCCACTTCCAGCTTTTACCAAAACGTAATCATGGGCTCCGTGAAAAGCACCCTCAAATTTTAGTATCTTTTTCCTGCCAGTATACCCCCTAGCAAGCCTTATCGCAGCCATTGTAGCCTCCGTCCCCGTGTTAACGAATCTAACCATCTCGGCGCTGGGAACAGCCTCCACCACCTCATTTGCGAGTTCTATTTCAAGTTCGGTTGGCGTCCCATATAGGCTCCCGTTCTCAAGCTGGTTACGCACACCCTCAGCCACTCTTGGGTTTGCATGGCCCAGTATCAATGGCCCGTATCCCAAACAATAGTCGATATAACTCCTATCGTCGGCATCAAACAGCCTACAACCCTCTGCCCTCGCTGTGAAAAAGGGATACGGTTTCATAGCCCTTACGGGCGAATTCACTCCACCGACTAAGACCTTTTTTGCCCTTTCAAATAAATCCTGGGAGGCGTCTTTATTCATTTCAGACCCCGAAAAATCAGCCTTGAAGCCACTTAGCTACATCTTTAGCGTGGTAGGTCAAAATCATGTCTGCGCCAGCACGCTTTATAGAAGTAAGTATCTCCATAACGGTTTTCTTCTCATCTATAAGTCCTTCATGGGCAGCTGCCTTAACCATGGAGTACTCGCCACTCACATTATACGCTGCAGTGGGCATCATGAACTCCGTTTTCACCTTCTGGATTACGTCTAAGTAGGCCAATGCTGGTTTTACAATGACTATGTCTGCGCCTTCTTGAATGTCTAAAAGAACTTCTTGGAGAGCTTCATTCGAGTTCCTCGGGTCCATCTGGTAGGCTTTCCTATCACCGAAGTCTGGAGTTGAATCCGCTGCCTCTCTAAACGGGCCGTAGAAGGCGGAAGCATATTTCGCCGCATAGGACATTATGATTGTATCGCTATAGCCCTTATCATCTAGAGTTTTTCTTATCTTACCCACTCTTCCATCCATCATGTCGCTAGGAGCAACAATATCTGCACCGGCTTCTGCGTGGCTTAATGCGGTCTGGGCTAATAGCTCCAATGTTGGATCATTCAATATCTTTTGTTCTTCTATAACCCCGCAATGACCATGCGAAGTATACTCACACAAGCAAACGTCAGTTATTACAACCAGGTCGTCTCCGATTTCATCTTTTATCTCCCTGACCGCCTTCTGTACGACCCCATCTTGGTTATAAGCTTCACTTCCTTTCTCGTCTTTACGCTCTGGTATTCCGAAAAGAATTACAGCTGGTATGCCAAGACTCGCCAACTCCAATGCTTCGTCTCTAACCTCGCTTAATGGCAACTTGAATTGATCAGGCATAGAGGTTATTTCCAGTTTTTCCTTTAGATTTTCCTGGATAAAAATAGGATACACCAGATCGTCCTTGGAAATGACTGCTTCCCTCACCATTGATCTTAATTTTTCCGTCCGTCTGAGCCGCCGCATTCTTTTCTCAGGAAACACTCGGAGTCCTCCTTACACTACCTAACCCTTCTTGTGACGCAGTTCTTTCAAAAACCAGTTTTCAGCGACCTTTATTGTATCGTTATCGCCGGTCTCAGCAGCTTTTCTTATATTGTTTACTATTGGACTCATCGTCCTATTGATTATCACTTTAGTTAGATCATCCAAGACCTTCTTATCCTTAGGATCAGCACCGTTGCCCAATATTTTAACGGCCCTTTCAAGCTCTATTTGCCTGATATGTTCAGCCTTGGAAAAGACCGCCTTTATTACTTCTTCAACGTCCACGTGAT
>CBDUVV010000192.1:0-2810 GCA_965370755.1 uncultured archaeon
CGGGATCGGATGTTATGGCAATATCCACTAGCATACAGGTGCTCGGCGCCCACTTCTTAAATCAAGCAGGTTTTGTGCACTGCGGGAATATAGTGCCATATGAGTGCGACAAGGAATCAATCCATACAGCCGAAGCAATTACTAGGAAATTCGGTGTTGTTGGGTGGAATGGCGTTGATTTAGTGGATACCGGTAAGGGCGCTGTGTTCATGGAGTTGAACCCTAGATTCCAGGGGACTTACGATTGTGTTGAGAAGGTCTACGGATATAACATAATGGAATCTCACATCGAAGCTTGTGAAGGAGTTCTCCCGGAAAAGCGGGAGCCGAGGGGATGCGCCGTGCGGTACACATTGTATTCAAAGTACAGAGCAGAAGTCTCAGGGGACCTAACGGGGATTACCAGAGATGTCCCCTTTCCGGGCGTCATTATAGAGTCCGGCGAACCCATAACAACCGCTATCACCGGGGCAAGTGGGAGGGACGTGGCATTAAAAAAGGCTAGAAAAATAGTTTTTAATGTGTACAAAAATTATATTTCACCGATGTAGTTGGTCCCAGTAGCCACCCAAAAATATAATAATGTGTAGGTAGCATATAAAAACAGACGGGCCTGAATTTCTCGGAGGATCCCTTTTGAACGATGGTAAATTATTCGAAGATAAGGAAGCTAGTGAGTTTCTTCTCGGCTTGGTTGGTGAGGATGGTCTTGAGATTGTCAAATCCATCATGGGGAAAGGGGAGTGCACTGATGAGGCAGTAGCAGAAGAAACAGGAATAAAGCTGAACATTGTGAGAAAATCTCTCTACAAATTGTATGATTATAGACTAGCTAGCTATGTCAGGACAAAGGATAAGGACATAGGCTGGTACATATACACCTGGAAGCTCGATCTGAGCAGGATATCGGAAATCCTCAAGGAAGGGAAGAGGGTAATGCTTGCGAGGTTGACAAATAGTCTAGAATTCGAGACCAACACTGTTTTCTTCACATGTAAAATCGACGACACTAAGATACCCTTTAGTATGGCCAGCGAAAACGACTTTAAGTGCCCTCAGTGCGAGGGGGTCATGGGGCACATGGATAATCATAACGTGGTCAATCACCTTGAGAAAGAGATCAAACGTCTTAAAAAAGAGATACGCGCTTGATATCCTCAGGTCAAACGATTGCTCAGAGGGGCTTATCCGCCATTGTCTTGCTGTTTCTAAAAATGCAGTGGAGATAGCGTCTCTGGTTGAAATTCCAGTAGATAAGGACCTTATCAAATTTGGTGCCATTCTCCATGATCTGGGCAGATGTAAGACCCACGGCATAGAACACGCCGTGGTGGGCGGGGAGATTGCCCGTTCAATGGGCTTGCCAGAGGAAGTGGCCAATATAATCGAATGCCATATAGGAGCTGGCTTGACGGCTTCTGAGGCGGGGGAACTGGGGCTTCCGTCAAGGGACTTTCTACCGCGTACTCCAGAGGAGAAGATAGTGTCATATGCCGACAACCTGACCATGGGCTCAGATATGGGAACTTTCGAAAGAGCCCTAGGAAAGTTCAAGAAAATCGTCGGAGAAGGGCATCCGGCGGTCCAGCGTTTCATCTCCCAGCACGAGGAGATAATGAACTGGATGGCTAGTGGCGTCAGTAAAAGGTGATTTTCTCAACGCCGGGGATACGCCGAAGCTCTTTAATCAAATCGCCTGGTATCTCACCATCTGCGATTATTGTAAGCACTGGATTTTCTGAGAGATATGGATCCTCTGCGATGGCCTGACGAATGGAGATCCCCCTTTTCGCTATCTCGCTTGTGACTCCGCCGATGATGCCAGACTTAGCTGCATCTGATGCCGTAATGACTATCACGCTGAGGCCCATCGCGGGAGCCGAATTTCTGAGGAATGCCACGGGCTCCAATTGGGAGTATATCTGCATCAGTTTATTGTTTTCCATTATCCTCGATGCAGCGGAGTCCACGACACGCCGGTCTATCCCTAGTTGTTTTGCGATCTGGGTATGTGGTATCTCAATTTCCCCGCAGAGAACCTTCCCGCCTTTTATCCGCATGCCCATAGTCAGCAGCAAAATCGCCACCTTCTTCTGAGCTGGGTAGCCAGCGAAATATTCATCTATCTTATTCCACATGAATCCTCCCTCAACATTTGATTAGTTCGATATATACCGTACCTTTACCTCCCCGTCCAAAGGTAAATTTGAACTCTAAACGATTTAAATATTTCCATTGCTATGCCATTTATAACCGTTATGTTAGGGTTGACGGGCCTGCCGGGATTCGAACCCGGGTTACGGGCTCCGAAGGCCCACATACTCATCCGCTATACTACAGGCCCAGATATTCGAAATCTATTTATTACCCCATGGGTTATTTCTAGGTTGTGATTTCATGCCGGGTTACGACCTTCACATGCATTCCCTTTTCAGTGATGGAGAACTCGTCCCGGCGGAGATAGCCAGACGATACTCAGAACTCGGATATGAAGCCGTAGCGATAACAGACCATGCGGATAATTCGAACATTGAATTTATTTTATCCAGCCTAGGCCCCGCCTGTGTGGAACTATCAAAGCATAGCGGAATTAAAGTAGTACCGGGTGTGGAGCTTACCCATGTGCCGCCCGGGATGTTGGCAGGCTTAGTAGAGAAAGCCAAAGAATTGAAAGCACGAGTGATCGTTGTACATGGTGAAACCATCGTAGAACCGGTGGCCAAAGGAACCAATGCTGCTGCTGTGTGTTTAAACGATGTGGACATCCTGGCGCATCCTGGGCTGATCACCGAAGAAGAGGCCTCACTTGC
>CBDUVV010000193.1:0-2781 GCA_965370755.1 uncultured archaeon
ATTTGCTACCAATAAAGACTCCAGATTGTAGCCTGCTAAAGATTTCGCAACCAACGTGCCCATATCACCAGCTCCAATCAGCAGCGCTGTCTTACCCTCAAGGGAACCTAAAGCATCCTTTGCTAGCGCCACTGCTGCGCTGCCGATGGACACTACCCCCTCGTTAATTTGGGTTTCGGTCCTAGCCCGTTTACCCACATTTATAGTTTTTGTGAAAACGGGGTTGAAGAACGAGCCGGCGGTATTCACCGCTTTTGCAAGTTCGTAGGATTCTTTTACTTGGCCGAGTATTTGGTCCTCGCCCACAATCATTGATTCTAATCCTGACGAGAGTCTAAGCAGATGATGAAGTGCAGCTCCATGGTATTCAACTTCAATAACATCGTGGATCATCTTCGAACTCTTTATCATGTGCCCAACTATTTTCTCTGGCGGTAGGGCATCCTTGATGTGCTTCTTCATCTTGGTAATGGTCTCACTCATTATGTAATCCATGATGTCGTGGTACGCCATGTCAACGTCTTCAGCGCCCGCGAATATTTCTACCCGATTGCAAGTTTGAATTATAACGCATTCTTTTACAGAGGACAGGGACTGCAAGTCCAGCAAGGCTTTCCTCACATCCCTAAAGGTCACGGCCTCAAGGGTGGGTATGTCGGCACGATGATGGGTGACCCTAATGTTCAATGTATGCATCGCACATCTCCTTTACTTCTTTTTTGGCGGTTTTTATGTCTCCTTTATTCAACAGCTGTAATAATTCTGGAGAATTCATTATTTCTTTGAGGATACGTTTCCTTTTATTTTGGCCCTGCACATGGCGCTTAAGCCTTTCCCTTGCTAATTCTTGGATTTCGACTTGGAGTATATCTTCTTCGGTGATTGCTCGCTTCATTCGCCCTTTAATCAACTTTGCGACTGCGGGACTTCTGCCACCCGTTGAAATTGCGATAGTAGCACCCCCCAACTCCAGGGTTGCTGGTATGGAGAAATCCGCTAACTTATCGGCACGATTAACCAATTTTCCGAGGGCCTTGGTTTCTTTTTCTATGATATCATTTAAATCTTTATTGTTGGTGGCTATTAAGACTAAATCGACGTCTTTTAAAAATTCCCTAATGTTATTTCCATCTAGTTGAATCTGTACTAGCTCCAGTTCGTCTTTTTCTGTGCTCAATTTTTTTAATGGATTAGTAAAGTCTTTGCTGACCGCCTTCACTTTAGCTCCAGAGTTAATGAGTTTGACTATCCTCCTTTCTGCTACTGTCCCACCACCGAAAACTATTACATTCTTCCCCATTAGATTCAAAACCACTGGAAACATCTAGATCAACAATCTCCCTTTGCTCATAATTTGTTCACCGTCCAGCCAAACATCAGGCATCTTCATTATTCCATCTAGATGAACTTCCGCTTGGATTGTACCCCCAAATGTGTGGTTATCGCCCAGGGCAACGTGCACGGTGCCCATCACTTTTTCATCCTCTAATACGTTGCCTATTAGCTTAGCTTTAGGATTAGTGCCCAATCCGATCTCAGCGATGTTATCTGCATTCTTGTATTTGAGATAATCCCGCAACTCATCGCTATCAGTATCTTTCACTCTTCCATCTCGAACTTCGATGGCTATGGATTTTTTCAATACTCCCTCTGTAGCGAAGGACCCGTCGAAAACAATACGCCCGTTGGATGCTCCTTCTAATGGCGCGATAAAGCCTTCTCCAGCTGGTAGGTTGCCGAAAGCGCCCTTTTTGGTAAAAATTCCTGTATCCGTAATCCCGGTTCTACCTTCTAGTGAAGCTGTATAGTCGGTTCCCGCAGGGGTCGCTATCCGTATCTTACTAGCTTTCGTTAGTTTCGTGGCCACGACATTAGATATTCTTCTTACTTCGTCATAATCAGCGGTCATTCCGCCCTTTGTGAGCATTTCCATGTTTATACCTGGCATGGAAGCTATCCTTGAGCCCGCCTCGCAAGCGCTCTTCCGCGCGTCTGTGTGGGACAAAGATTTGGTTGTGGGTATGATACATACATCGGCACGGGACATCGCCATTGCAACGAGCTCTGGAGGTTCCTCTGCGTGCCTAGATCTAGGTTTCATCTTTAATGATAGGACCTCGTCGCTCAAATCGACCACAGCTTTTTCTATTTCCGAGGCAACGTCAAGTTTCGCGTAATCTGTCACGATAAGGACGCTCTCATCCTTTTGAATACCTAAACAAGTCTTGAGAATATCCCTCAACATTCGAATCCTAATTAATAAGTGTTATTCCACGTATAAGAATATCCATCATGTTTCTTGGACCAAACTGTTAGATCCCCCTAGAGCAGTTTATTATCATAGAAATCAAGAATGACCGTAGCATTCGATGAGACCAGTCGCGTTAAGAGGATATCGTCTTCCACAAGTATATCGAATTCTGTAATACCTTTTTCTTGGCTAGATGCCTTTAGATCCTCAAATCTTTCCAAGTCTAGGGATGACATATCAGTTATCCTATACGCCGTGATCATCTCAGAACCATTTTCTACGGGATTCAGCGAAGCATATCGCATATCAGAAAACGGAGTATTTATAAGAAAGATCTCTGCTATTCCCACGGTCTCATTCATGGCGTCAAGTAACGGTTTGAAGAAATCATAAGCTGTCCTTTTCCCGGTTGGATTATTCATTAGATCTAATACGAAATTTACGTTCTTCCTGTGTCCGTAGATCAAGGGTCTTGTAGTAACTACATTCATCATCTCCAAAGAGTTACTGGCGACAAAATAGTACACACC
>CBDUVV010000194.1:0-2775 GCA_965370755.1 uncultured archaeon
ATTCCATGGAGCTCACGCCCTCGGGCTCATCTTTTCTGTCAAAGCTTGCGCAGTCGAATATTTTCTCACATATCCCGACTAATTCTCCCGAGTACTTGATGTTAATGGCAGACCTCGATCCCGGGTCGTGTTTCATGGCGGCGAGGACTATGCTGGCCACGTGCTTACTGCCACCAAATTTAACTAGGCCGGCGGCCCCGACTCTGTACCCTATTTTGACCATCCGTCCCTGCAAGCCAGCGACATCTTCAAGACTAGAAGCGTTTTCAAGAGCATAAGCAATGTTTATCCCTACTTCAGGGAAAACGAGGCGGGCCTTCTCGTTTTCTATAAATTCATCGACAGCCCGCTTTACATCCTCTATTACCCTATGTCTATCCGCGTCTGAGCGAAGGCTTCCGATTTGGTTTGCAACTCTCGCGCCCTTTCCAGGCTCGTAGGACGTTGTGATCGCCTTTGAAATGAATTCCTTTGCATCGGCTAACGCTATCGGTAGTTCTTTTCCTTTGGCGAGCTCCGCCGTTATTGCTGAGGCGAAGGTGCATCCAGCCCCGTGGACCTCGAAGGGCTTAAGCTCGCCCTTGTAGACATGGTAACCCCCCTCATGATAGAGGATATCCACTGCGTTCAGATGCCCGCCCTTGAGCACCACGCTGCATCCAAGCTCTGCTATGTCGACGCAGGCTTTCCTCATTCCCTCTTCACTACTGATTTTTCTCCCAGTTAGAACCTCGGCCTCTGGTATGTTCGGCGTTGCAACAAAGGCCTTGGGCAGAAGCAAGTCCTTTAAGGATTCTACGGCATCGTCTTTCAGGAGCTTGTCGCCGCTCTGGGCCACCATCACGGGATCAACGACCAATGGATAGTCTCCAACTTCCTCTGCTACAAGCTCGATAATATCCTTGTTACTCAGCATTCCAGTCTTGGCTGCTTTGACTGAAAAATCATCGTGGATGGCCTTAAATTGGGCCCTTATGAAATCGAGTGGGGAGTCATGAATCGCTGTCACTCCTTGTGTGTTCTGAGCCGTAAGAGAGGTTATAATGCTGACACCGTGCACCCCTAGGGCGGCGAAGGTCTTGAGGTCAGCCTGTATGCCCGCGCCTCCCCCGCTATCTGAGCCGGCTATCGTGAGGGCGCTTACAGAGTAGTCCATGGGTTTTCCTCCATCACAAAAGAATATATTTCTAACTATGAAATAAGATGCCTTAATGGTGGCCTGGGAGAAGCTCGTGGACTGGTTCAAAGATAAAGAGGGTGTAATCGTAGCTTTTTCTGGGGGAGTGGACAGCGCTGTTGTGGCTAAATCCGCTTCATTTGCCCTTGATGGCAAGGCCATTGCTGCCACGGCTCGGTCAGCCACTCTCTCAAAAAGTGAGCTCGAAATGGCGGTTAAGACCGCTCAGGAAATCGGGATAAGGCACGTGATGTTCGACGAGGACGAATTCGAGAACCCTGGTTTTGTTGAGAACTCGCCTATGCGCTGCTACCACTGCAGGGAGGGCCTCGTTGCGGGCTTGAAAAACGTAGCCGAAGAAAATGGGATGTCCGTAATCGTGGACGGTGCCAATGCAGACGATTTGAACCAGCATCGTCCAGGCCTTAAGGCCATGAAAGAGAACGGTGTAATAAGCCCACTGATGGAGCTTGGTATAGGCAAAGACGCGGTTAGAGAGATCGCCGGACACTTCGGCCTCTCCGTCAAGGACAAGCCGAGTATGGCGTGTCTTGCGAGCCGGATACCATATGGTGAAAAGATCACCCGAGAGAAGCTTTCCATGGTCGAAAAGGCTGAAGATTATTTACGAAGTCTTGGGTTTGAAAACTTGCGCGTTAGGAACCACAATGGTGTAGCCAGAATCGAGGTCGACAGGGAAGAGATTGCTAAGGTTGTAGATACCAAAGATGAGATTGTGCAACGCCTTAAGGAAATTGGCTTCACATACGTTGCCCTCGATCTAGAGGGATTTAGAAGCGGGAGCATGGACGAAGTCCTTGAATGAATGTCTAAAATATAGGGGAGGGATCATGCCAAAAGTACCCAAACATATGGAACTCAGCAGGGGTAGAACCGGAAAGACCTATCAGGAGCTTCATGAATGGATGGACCCCTGGAGTGATAACAAAGAGCTTGCAAGAGAGAGGCATGAGATAACCAAGATCCCCGAGCACCTTGAGTATGTTAAAGAAAAGTGGGGCGATGAGGGTGCAAGGGAGTTTCTGTATCACATAAAAGAAGACTTTGAAAACCAAATGTCGAAGGGCCTCATCGAGAGGGCCTATCACAAGTTCTTTGGCTAAAGATTAGATTAGCCTCTTGTTTTTTCCGAAATTCGTTTACTACTTATACCGTTCTTGTCCTTTGACGGTTTATGGGGGAGCAGGTGGCCCGTGGGGAGTCGGTTTACAAACGCACCTCCGAGCGTCGGGGGGATAAGGTCTATATCAAGGACCTTCCCCCTGGCGAGAGGCCCAGGGAGAGACTTGCCAGTCACGGAGCTCCTTCTTTGTCGGCTTCTGAGCTCATCGCCATCCTCCTGCGTTCAGGCAGAAAAGGTGAGACTGCTGTCGATGTTGCTAATAGGCTGCTTCAGAAATACGGGAACATTCGCTCTCTTTTTTCCGCAGACATCAACGAGCTTCGCTGGGTACCCGGCATGGGCTTTGCCAAGGCGGTCCAGCTCAAGGCGGCCTTCGAGCTTGCAAAGCGTATGGACTACCCGATAACTGAAAGATACGAGATCTCCACTCCCAAGGACGTGGCGGATTTTCTTT
>CBDUVV010000195.1:0-2756 GCA_965370755.1 uncultured archaeon
AAAATATGGTTACCTGTCAACGACTGCTCCCTTGTGCTATGCTGTTCTTTCCCTCGAACAACCATGGAGAAAGTGAGGTTTTGCGTGAGAAGAAAAATCCTATTTCAGTCCTGCCCTCTGAAGCATGCTGATTACCTGCTCCAGTGTTTCTGAGTCTTTGTACGGCTGTGTTTCGGAATATTTTTCGAGAGTAAATTGAGGATTGATCCTACGGACCTCGGAAGCTGCTTTAAGTGCCTCCTCAAGTCGACCTAATGCAGCGTTAGCACCAGCGAGGACTAGAAACGCACCCAGATTATTCCGATCGTTCTTTAAGACTTCCTTGGCTGTTGCGATCGCTTCTTCATACTGACCACTGCCATAATAAGCAGCGGCAAGGATTGCTGGAAAGAAAGGAGGATAAACAGGAGCAAGACGCATTGCAAATTTGGCAAGATCAATCGCATCGGTCGGTCGGCCAAGATAGGTAAGGATGTTGGCCTTGGCCACATAGGAAAGATCGCAGCTCGGGCGAGCGATAACGGCCTTTTCGGCTTCGGCAAGTGCCTTATCATGTTCGCGCTTAAAAAGGTGGATTTGGGCCATCACTAAGTGAGGTAGTCCCGTGAAATCTTCTAAGTCCATAGCATTCTGTGCTAATTCCGTAGCCCGCTCCAATGAAGACGCGATATCGTCGCTTAACCCTTGGTCTACGGCCCACCAATGAGCCCACGCCGCAAGAGCATATCCTAGAGAAGACTCGGGCTCCAACTGCATTGTTTCTTCAAACAGTTCCTGGGCTTCTTTGATATCCTCTTTTGTAGTCCCAAAGAGAGCCTCCCAACCGCGATAGAAGCATTCAAGAGCATCTGGATTTCGAATCATTTTCCGTATTGTACGGGCTGATTCGCCGGAGACAAGCTTGATGTCCATGGCCGTGACGATTTTTTCGGTAATATCATCCTGAACCGTAAAAATATCGTCCAGCTTTCTATCAAAACGTTCGGCCCATATTTGGCGACCGCTTGATGCTTCTATAAGTCTGGCGGTTATTCGGACTCGGTCACCCTCTTTCCGGACTCCTCCATCTAGAACATGGCTTACACCGAGTTGACGACTGAGCTCACTTACGGAAATGGGTTTCGATTTATAACTAAACATAGAGATTTCGCTGATGAGGAAAAGTCCGGGAATCCTAACCAGGGCGGTCATTATGTCCATTGTTAGGCCGTCACTAAAATAGTCCTGTTTTGAATCTGCATTGAGATTCACAAAGGGTAGAACCGCAAGGGAAGGCTTCTGGGGAAGCGGCAGCGATGGTTCTTGAACTGGGGTTGTTTCAATCTCTTGGGGAGGTATCTCAGCCTCTTTCTCAACCACCCGGTACACTCGCACTGGATTAGGGATGTCTTTAAGTGTCTTCGTACCCATATCAATATAGCTTAGTTCAAGTTTCTTGTGAACCTGAGTATAGACAAATTCTGAGATGCAGATGCCGCCCGGTTCCGCGAGACCTTCCAAACGGGCTGCTATATTTACCCCCTCGCCGTATATCACATCCTTATCAATCAATATATCGCCTATGTTGATTCCAATGCGAAAATACATTTGCTGGTTTTCATCAAGCTTAGTATTTAAGTTCGCGAGGGACCGTTGAATTTTTGCCGCGCAATCCACAGCGTCGAGTGCACTTGGAAACTCAGCCAACATATTGTCGCCAATAAAGTCCACCACCCGTCCGCCATTTTCGTGTACATGAGCAATCATTTTATCCCGACACGCCGCTAGCGTACGAATGGTTGCCACCTCATCTTCACCCATGAGCCGGCTGTAACCTTTGACATCAGCACTGAGGATTGCGGTGAGCTTACGCTTGAAGTCCTGGGTGGCCACGCTGGTATCTCCTCCAGGTGTTAGAAAGGGAAAGTTGCCTGACTCAGAAGTATAATCGATCGAGAATGCACCAGAAAGGGAGAATTGAACTTATTTAAGGTTAGGCGACGGAGGCGGTTGCTGTCAAGTAAAGACACAATATCGAGGCAGCTTAGATGGGCTAAAGGGGAGAAAGAGAACTGTGAATTACATCCCTTAATCCACACTCGCCTGGAATTTAATCTGTCACAAGATATGGTTTGATCTCAATACGACTAAGGCGCTTCTTTCAGGTTGATTTCCTTGGCCTTAGCATTAGTTTTCCACAAACAGGGCCTCCCTTTATGGTTGGCCTGACAAAGAGATTTGTCTTGCATTTTGGACAAGTAATTTTCTCGAGTCCGATACGCTTGACTTCTTTCAATTAGGTTTTCCTAGAGTGGACTTTCTTCGATCTAGGCCAGAGCGTCTATCTTTACCACTTCGAAGATCAATTATCCTTCGGCCCCTGCTCCTCTCTCGGTCTACAGCGCTTAGCCCTTTAAGGACTTGAATGAATCTAGGGTCAATAGCTAGTCGGCGCTTTTTGCCGGAACGCCTCTCTTTGCCACTCCTGCGGTCTTTCTCGAAAGTACTAAGCATCAGTACCTCCTTGAGTTCGTTTCTGAACATGATCAGCCCGAAGGGTGAAGACATATGGCAACAATAAATACTTTTCGGACCAAACACCCAGGGACAGAGTAGAGCATAAGGTATGTATCACAGAGGAAAGCGCAGACCATTGCCAGTTTACAGGAATTCTTGGAGGACTGACAAGAAGAAAAAGCCCCCACTGAACAGTGGGAATGTAGATTACATCCCTTAATTCACACTCGCCTGGAATTTAATCTGGCACAGTATATTGT
>CBDUVV010000196.1:0-2752 GCA_965370755.1 uncultured archaeon
AAGAGAGACAGAGACGCTATACGAAGATGTCTACGCTTTTAAAGATTGCGTTTCAAAGATCTATGAGGTCGAGGTATTCGCATACAAGGGAAACTTCGTTCCAGTAGCGGGCAGCAGGTACTACAGAAAGCTGAGCAAGGACGAGTACTTCAGGGATAGGATTATCGGAAAGATATCCCGGTACTGGCCTCATACCGATGAGTTCTATTTGACCTTCGCGAAGATGAACGCCGGCTCCCTACAAATGTATTCCGATCTATTCAAGTTCTTCAAAAAACCTGTCGCGGAAAGGTCCTTTGAAACCATCCATGAGTTGACGCTTGGGGTGGACAAAGTCTATACACATCCCCGTATACCCAAAGATCGGATAAAAAACGCCCTTCTCACGGGGGTTTATGGGGTAGACATCAAGGATGTGGCCTTCGAAAAGTTGGAATTCGATTAGAATGCGGTGGGCGAGATTCGAACTCGCGACATCTAGATCTTCAGTCTAGCGCTCTCCCAGGCTGAGCTACCACCGCTTAGTCCATTATGCTCATTTCTAGGGCATAAATAATTTTCTTAATAACGGTGCGTTTCGGTGCCGAAAGGGAGTGTTGATGAGCGGGCCCGAGGGGATTTGAACCCCCGACTAATCGGTTAAGAGCCGAGCACTCTAGCCAGACTGAGTTACGGGCCCATCTCGTGTAGCCGGCTAATTTTGTTGTCCCACTATTTTTATCTTTGCCTTTTATTTGTTCCCTATAGAAGCGTAAAGATAGTACGCCCTCTGAAGAACTGTGAAATGGGTGATAACTGCCAGGATTATCAAGGCCGGATAGAAGGCGCTAAATCCCATCAATTCAAGGAATGTTGCAACCATTAGGATGAGAAGCCTCTCAGCTCTTTCTGCCAATCCAACGTCTCCCTTTACCCCCAATGCCTCCGCCTTCGCCCTGGCGTAGCTCACAAGAAGAGTTCCGGCCAAAACTATTGTTACCAGCACATAATGTCCTCCGAGGTAAACCATCAAGCCGAGAAGGATGAACGCATCAGCATATCGGTCTAGGAGGGAATCCAAATAGGCCCCCAAATTTGAGATGCCATTGCTGGCCCTTGCCACCGCTCCATCCAGAACATCGAGGATCGAAGCTAAAAGCATCAAAAACAAGGCCGCGGCGAGGTTGGATTGCGATAGAAAGAAGGCCGCGGCGGTACTCGCAACGAATCCTATTATAGTTAAAGAATTTGGGGAAAAACCCAGGCTGCTTAACCGCTTAGCTAAAGGAATGAGTATTTTGTCGAACTTCGCCTTATACGCGGTTAACATAAATTATATGGAGCACCGCTTTCATATTTAAACCATGGAGGTCCTAGTAGTAACGGGGGGACTTGCAGAGAAGCGAGTGCGGGGAATTGCGGATAAATATGGCTATAATGTATACGTAGCTTCGGTTAAAGTCGCCTCGCTGGTAACAACAGGGCAAATAATTGAGGGGCTTAGAAACGAATCAGGAATAGATCTCATACTTGTGCCGGGGCTCATGAGGGGGGATGTGAAAGACATCGAGTACAACCTGGACATCCCTGCTTTTAGAGGGCCAAAGGATGTTGCCGATCTCGACTATGTGCTGAAGAACCTGGGTAAGTTCGAACTTTCAAAGACCGTGCCAGCCTGTGAGATATTGTCAGAAAAAATCTGGGAGAAGGCTCTGAAAAAAATCGAAAAAGTCGAATCCAAGAACTATAGGGATAAACACCTTAAGCGCCCAGGGAACATCCTCATTGGTGAACTTGGTGTGGGCTGGGATTTCCCCCAGAGGATTGTAGCTGAAATTGTGGGCGTTGAAGACCTAACCATGGGTGAGGTCGTCGAACAGGCAAAATATCTCAAGGATTCGGGGGCCGATATAATTGATCTTGGATTCACCGAACCTGACCCTGGAAAGGTCGAAGAGGCTATCATTGCTTTAAAACCTCTCAAAGTGCCCATTTCTATCGACACCGACAAAGAAGAGAACATCGAGCGAGCCTTGGACCTTGGAGTTGACATGATTATGAGTTTCGATGGCGAATTGTTAGAATCCTTTAGGGACGTGGCAACTCCAAGTGTAATCATTCCTGGGCGAGGTGATTTTCCCTCCTCTCCCTTGGAGAGAGTAGAACTGTTAGAGGAGAATATTGAGTTAGCAAAAAAAAGAGGCTTTAAGAAGATAATACCAGATCCGATATTAATCCCGCCTAACGCCGGGCTTCTCGACTCTCTGTCTGCCTACAGGGATTTTGCATTGCGCCATCCCCACGAGTACCCCATGCTTATGGGCGCTGGAAATGTTACGGAGTTGTTCGACGCGGATAGTGTGGGTATCAATGCTCTTCTCAGCTCCCTTGCAAGTGAATGTAACGCTAGTCTGATCTTCACCGTTGAGGCCAGCGACAAGACGCGAGGGAGCGTTGGCGAACTTCAAGTCGCTGCAAAGATGATGTACCTGAGTAGGATCCGAGGTTCCCCGCCAAAGGACCTCGGTTTGGACCTTCTCAGATTTAAAGAGAAGAAGTTGAAGAGACCATCCCTCGATGAGGTTCCCGAGGCCGAGGAAATAATTGCCGAGCCGAGGGAGGGGTACGTGGAAGATCCCCTAGGATATTTCAAGATCTTTGTGGAGCCCCAAGGAATCCGTTGCGTCCATTACCACAAGGGTGGAGCTGGCGTTTCCATCATTGGTAAAAATTCTAAAGAGATAAATGATACCATCCTCTCCATGGGGCTGAT
>CBDUVV010000197.1:0-2711 GCA_965370755.1 uncultured archaeon
ACGCGGCATCCCAACAAAGGAAAGAAAATCGCTTTGCTGGATTGCGGGATGAAGTTGAGCATCCTGCGGAATCTAATCACCAGGGGATGCGACGTTACAGTTTTCCCGGCTGAGACAACTCCCGATGAGATATTGGATTCGAAGCCCGAGGGTATACTCGTCTCAAACGGCCCTGGAGATCCAATGCAGGCGCCATATGTCATTTCAACGTTGAAGGAGCTTTTATCAGAGAAACCCATATTCGGCATCTGCTTGGGGCAACAGCTCCTAGCCCTATCTGTAGGCGGCAAGACTTACAAGCTCAAATTCGGACATCGTGGCAGCAATCAGCCTGTGAAGGATATGAAAACCGGAAAGGTATACATCACGTCTCAGAATCATGGTTTCGCGGTGGACGGGGACTCGGTGGAGGGCAAGGGCTTCCATATCACCATGATGAACTTGAACGATAATACCCCAGAGGGCATGCATCATGAGGAACTGCCCATTTTTTCCGTACAATACCATCCAGAGGCCAATCCCGGTCCAAAGGACAGTGAATACATCTTCGATGAGTTCTTGGAGATGATTTGAATGTCGAAGCGCACCGATATCAAGAAGATCCTGGTGATAGGCTCCGGCCCAATTGTTATTGGTCAAGCTGCTGAATTCGACTACTCTGGATCCCAGGCGTGTAAGTCCCTGCGAGAGGAGGGCTACGAAGTCGTCTTGGTCAACTCGAATCCCGCCACTATTCAGACCGATAGCGAGATAGCGGATATCATTTATCTGGAACCTCTCACCCCTGAAGTCGTTGCCGAGATCATCAGAAAAGAAAAACCAGGTGGTCTCTTGCCCTCCATGGGCGGGCAAACAGGGCTAAATCTTGCAACCCAGCTTTCCGACATGGGCGTTTTGAAAGACGAGAACGTCGAAGTACTGGGCACCTCCATCAATGCCATAAAGACCGCAGAGGACAGGGAACTTTTCGCAGAACTTATGAAAAAGATAGGAGAGCCCATACCCGATAGCGCTGCTGTCACGACCCCCGAAGAAGCCACAAAAGAAGCGAAGCGCATAGGCTATCCAGTGATTATACGACCTGCCTACACCCTAGGAGGGACGGGTGGCGGCTCAGCCAATGACGAGAAGGAATTAATAGAGGTAGCCAAAAGGGGCCTTTCTGCGAGCATGACCCATCAAGTGTTAATTGAGAAATCTCTCCTCGGCTGGTACGAATACGAGTACGAGGTGATGAGAGACTCTATAGACAGCTGTATTACAGTTTGCAATATGGAAAACCTGGACCCCATGGGCGTACATACTGGCGAGAGCATAGTAGTTGCCCCCGCGCAGACCCTCAGTGACAAAGACCATCAGTTACTTCGGAGCGCCGCGTTGAAGATAATCAGGGCCCTGAAGATAGAGGGCGGTTGCAACGTTCAGTTTGCAGTCAATCCGGAGACATGGGAGTATCACGTTATAGAGGTCAATCCAAGGGTATCTCGAAGTTCAGCTTTAGCCTCTAAAGCAACTGGTTATCCCATTGCGAAGATATCCGCGAAGATAGCGGTAGGCATGACCTTGGATGAGATCCCAAACGACGTGACCGAGGAGACGCCTGCGAGCTTCGAGCCCACCTTGGACTACATTGTGACGAAGATACCTCGGTGGCCCTTCGACAAATTCAAGAACGCAGACGCCACCATCGGCACTCAGATGAAGAGCACCGGGGAGGTAATGGCCATTGGAAGAATCTTCGAGGAGTCGCTACAGAAGGCCATTCGCTCCCTCGATGTGAAGAGGTTCGGCATATGCGCCGATGGAAGGAAAGAAGAGAAGGATTTGGAGGTCATAAAAGGGAATCTAGTAGTGCCGACAGATAAGAGGATATTCTACATATACGATGCGCTGAAGGCTGGCTTGTCGGTCAACGAAATCAACTCTCTATCCGGCATCAATCCCTTCTTCTTGGAGAAGATCGCCAACATCATGCGGTTCGAGGAGCACATTAGTAATCATGGGTTGAATGACGAGGACCTCCTCGCAGCTAAGAGGCTGGGTTTCTCGGACAAGCAACTCGCGAATTTGTTGAGCATCACGGAGCTCGAAATCAGGAAGCTACGGAAGGTGAAACCGGCCTACAAGATGGTTGATACCTGTGCCGCGGAATTCGAGGCGAAGACACCGTATTATTACTCCTCCTACGAACAAGTGGACGAGGTGCCGGTCAGTCACCGCAAGAAGATCCTGCTGATAGGCAGTGGCCCCATACGGATAGCCCAAGGGATCGAGTTCGACTACTGCTGCGTCCACGGAGTACTGGCTGTGAGGGAAGAGGGAAACGAGGCGATAATAATCAACAACAATCCAGAGACCGTCTCAACAGACTACGATACTTCGGACAAACTCTACTTCGAGCCCCTGACCTTCGAGGACGTGATGAACGTAGTAGAGAAGGAGGAAGTCGAGGGCGTCATAGTACAGTTCGGCGGGCAGACATCCATCAACCTCGCTATGCCCCTTGCTAAGGCTGGCGTGAAGATTTTGGGGACCTCTCCAGAGGACATAGACAAGATCGAGGACCGCGAGAGGTTTACACAGATCTTGAACAAGCTAGATATACCTCAGGCGCCCTTCGGCACTGGATATTCCATTGAAGATGCCAAGGAGATAGCCTTAAGGATAGGATACCCCGTTCTAGTTAGGCCCTCTTATGTGCTCGGCGGCCG
>CBDUVV010000198.1:0-2687 GCA_965370755.1 uncultured archaeon
GCTATCTGACTTATAAATTGAATTTTAATATCCCAGCTGTTTTATATAAATTCGTGGCTCTGCTATAGTTCCACGGCCGGAAGCTATGGCTTCTATGCTTTAGAATACTAACACCTTCGACATCACTACCAAAAACTGTTATCTCTATTTCTCATGCCTACTGGCATTACTTTCACCTTTCTTCGGCAGACGAACATAGAAGACGCATCCATCTCCATCGCGGTTATCCTCCACCCCTATTTCCCCGTCGTGGAGCTCCACTATCCTTTTTGCTATGGTTAGCCCGAGACCTGTGCCCTTGACGCTTTCTTTCTTGACCCTCTGGAACCTAGTGAATAACTTATCCTTGTCCTCATCGCTAATCCCCCCGCATTTGTCAATGACCTTGATCTTCCAAGAAACATCATCTGCATCCACGTCAATTTTTATCTTGGAATCCTTCGGGGAATATTTTATTGCATTGGATATTAAGTTGGAGAAAACCTGTTCTATGATGGGGTTCGCGTCCACCTCGAATTTGTCCTTCACATCAAAAACGACTTCCTGTCCTCTGTCGCTCAGAGCCTTGGTATACTCATCTGCGACTTGACGGATTACTTCACCCAAATCCATCTTTTGTTTATCCAAGCGATCTAGCTCTTCAAGCTTACCCAGTTGCGATGCCGTGTTGATTATATCTATAATCCTTTCGACATTGTTTCGGATGATACCCAATTCCTCCCTGCCGTCATCCTCACTCATCAACTCTGTTGCATTTCTTATCACACCAGCGGGATTCAAAAGATCGTGGCGTAGGATGTCTGTGAAGAGGTCCTTCATCCTGTTTGAGTTCTCGAGTTTCTCCATGTATTCCTGTATCCTGCTCTCGATTTCTTTGCGTTCGGTGATGTCAGTTATTATCCCAAGGATTGCGGATTCCCCTTCGTATTTTATCAATCTTGTCGTGTGTATTGCATCGATTCTTTTACCGTCTTTAGTGATGAGCGTATACTCGTAGGGTGGGACTTCTTCGCCCTTCATATGCTTGCCGAAGTTCGCCTTAACTAAATCCCTAGACTCCGGCACAATCAAGCTGAGAAAGTTGAAATCTGGGGAGTAAAACTCTTCCCTTGTGTATCCCATGATCTCTTCGCATTTCTCATTGGCATACACTATCCCGCCCTTTTTGTTGATGAAAATCATGTTAGGCGACTTTTCCGCAAGATTCCTGAACTTCTCTTCGCTTTCCTTTAGTGCCTCCTCCGCCCGCTTGCGCTCAGTAATATCCCTCAAGATTCCCAAGAATAAACTCTTGTTTTCCAACTTTTCCTCGGAGAGAGAAATCGCCAGTGATATGCTCCTTCCATCTTTTGTTAGCCCCTCAGCCTCGTATGTGCTTCCTATCATTTTGGGTACACCGGTTTTGAGATAGCGCTTCACGCCAGCTGTGTGTCTCGTCTTGTATTCCTCGGACATGAGGATCGTCACCGGTTTGCCTAAAATCTCCTCCTTGGTGTAGCCAAACACCTTCTGAGCAGCCTTGTTCCATAGAGTGATTTTATCATCTTCATCGATGGAGATAATGGCATCCAAGCTGGCCTCCACGAGCCCCTTGTACTTAGATGCGGATTCCCTAATGGTCTTCTCTTCCAGATCCCGCCTCTTAATCCACCTCCATGCCCCCAAGGCTATGAAGACGATGCCCATAATCCGCATGGCGTCCTCGAAAACGTATTTAACGTATCTTGACTGTTCGAGAAAATTGCCCAAGAATTCCGTCAATATATAGAAATAGAAGGAACTCAGACCGAGCATAACCGGCAGATATACCCTCCTGTCGCCACGGAGGCTCTGAACTATAAAGAGGCCGATGAGTATGAATACTACGACAAATCCTTCGCCCAGGGCACCGACTACATCAACTTGTGTCTTAGCTTCCAAATAAGTGAACTGGAGTATTATGAATACGATGGAAAGAAGAACGACTCCAATTGGCGGACGATAGCTCATGTCTTTACCCGTCTATATTCCCTTCGTCCCTTCCTTGACCTTTTTAAATCAACTGCACCCCTATATTATTTTTCTCATGCCGGAATATTTACTATATAAGCCCTTTTCCCTCCCGGTAAAAATTTTTAAGGTCTCAGATAGATAGATGTAGCGATGCGAAAGTTTAGATGCAACAACTGTGGAAGGGAAATTGAATCCAGTCTAGAGGCAGCCTGCGCACCTGATGTGCTGGAACGGGAAAATCTGCCTTACTGTTGCGGTTCGCCCATGATGGAAATGATGGATGACTAAATCATCCTTAATTATAAAAAATAAAAGGGAGACGGCTCTCCCCTAAAGCCGTTTCATTTAAAGACTTGCCGTCAGATCTGCGAAATCATCCGTTGGCATTGCTTTCATGGTTGTCGTCGCGATATTGCCCCCGCTCCCGATGGCCGCGCTGAGCTTAAAGGCTGCCTCATCGTCTGGTGCCTCTATAATAGAGACGAAGTCGTACTCTCCTAAGCATGCATAGCTGGCTATCAGCTTTATTCCCGTCTCGTCCTGGAGACTCCTTAGTTCCTGAAGTTTTTTCTTAAAATTCCCTATATCACTCGCCCCTTTGGCCGTCAGTTTATGAAGCCTTACAAAATATGGCATCCCAAAATCACCTCCGCCTTTATGTAGTTGTCGCGCCCCACTTCGGCGCACTAAATAGT
>CBDUVV010000199.1:0-2685 GCA_965370755.1 uncultured archaeon
GGATAGGGAAAGTGACGACACAATTTATGGTGACCTGGACAGGATGCGGGAGATAGGGCGGTTAGAATCTAACACTATAACCACGACCATTGTGAGAGTTAAAGAGGGGCAAGACACCCTTAGAGTAGGAAAACTCATTGAAGCATTGCTCGATAAGAGGCGCGATGAAGAGGATTTCCAGGTGCTTACTCCTCAGCAGATAGTTGAACAGGTCTCTGAAGCCATCAAGGCCGTGCAAGTTGTCTTCGGTGGCATTGCTGCTGTATCGTTCCTTGTTGGTGGGATAGGCATAGCAAATACCATGCTCATGAACGTGCTGGAGCGAACACGAGAGATAGGGATTATGAAGGCTACGGGAGCCTCGAATTTAATTGTGGTCAAGGTCTTCTTGGCCGAGGCTGGAGTTATCGGCACTGTGGGCGGTACCATTGGAATTATTATGGGCTATCTGATCTCCGCTGGCATGAACTTCGCTGCGGATTTGGCACTGGGAGAAGGCGTCCTCCATACAGTTGTAAGCCCTGGGATAGCTCTCCTTGCCATAACCTTCTCCTTTATCGTGGGATTGATCTCCGGGATTTACCCTGCTTATCGCGCATCCAAGTTGGACCCTGTAGAGGCACTGAGGGGTGGATAGATGATAGAATACGTGGAGCAGTCGGTAAAGGGGCTCATAGATAGGAAGTCCCGGACCGTCTTGACCCTTTCTGGGATAATAATAGGTATAAGCGTCATAGTCGCCATGGTGTCAATAGGCGTGGGGCTCCAGGATACACTCGGGGAACAGCTGGAGAAACTTGGGGGGGACAAGATCACCATTATACCTGCCGGCCTCTACGGCGCTATGATGCAAGGACCCCCCCAGGACTTCCCACCCTTTTCAAATGATGAGCTTGATGCCTTAAGCAGGGTCCCCGGGGTCAAGGACGTAGCACCTCTATTGTATAGAGGCGGTCAACTCGAATACCGGGGAGAAAAGCAGGACACGTTTATAATCGGTATGACCCAAGAAGGGGCTGATATCTTCAGGACGTTTTTTAGCCTCAAGGAGGGGAGAATCATTGAAGATCATGAGACCGACACTATAAACATTGGATACTTGGTCTACAAGGACCTCTTCGAGAGCGAGGTACGGACAGGGGCGGTGCTCAAGTTAAAGGACAAAAACTTCAGGGTAGTTGGAGTATATAACGAGATAGGCAGCAGGCAAGACGATCTCACGATCTATCTTCCCCTCGAAACTGCCCAGCGCTTGTTCGATGCTGAGGGAGAGATAATGATGATATACCTCGTGGCCGAGAATGAGGACATTGCAAGTATCACTGCTATGCGAGCAGAGGACGTCTTGGAGAAAATGAGAGGGGCCAAGGATTTCGAGGTCCAAACCTCAGAGCAGATGGCGGAGCAGGTAGGCGGCATAGTCGCTGTTGTGACCTTCGTGCTGGGCGGGATAGCTTCCGTATCGCTCTTCGTTGGAGGGGTGATCATCATGAACACAATGCTCATGAGCGTTATGGAGCGGACCCCAGAGATAGGGGTTATGAAGGCGACCGGAGCCACAAACGGCATGATTCTGAAGGTTTTTTTGACAGAGGCGGGGCTCATAGGCTTAATAGGAGGGCTTTTGGGGATAGCCCTCGGCGTCGGATTGTCAATGATAATACAAGCTATAGGGGTAGCCTATGTGGGTAGCACTTTCCAAACCGTGATATCCATTGAGATGGTCGTGGGAGCCCTTCTTTTTGCCATGGTGGTGGGAACCCTTGCTGGGACGTATCCGGCTTACAAGGCTGCTAAGCTCGACCCTGTTGAGTCCCTGCACTACGAATAATTTTATTCACCCTCTCCGTACCCTATGTCTCTTTCTGAGGTAGTCGCGAAAGGTATAAAGCAAGATTGCGATGATTACGAGGTGGAAAAGCCTGATGTACAGCGGACTCATGTTATGAAATATCTCACGCCCTTATAAAAAACTGGAGTATGGATCATGAAGTGGTTGGATGAAGCCCAAGGGATGCGGGGGGACGCCCGAAAGATAATCGAAGCCTACCGTTCCGCCTACCGTGAGCGGGACCACATCCTGGTTGCCATCTATACTTTGACCTTCCCATTCATGCTTATCGGATTTGTGGCCGGGGAGTTTATTGGTCGCGTGGTGGTCTTCTTGTTATGGAAGTTCTTTGCGCTTTTTCAAAGAGGAGGATAATCTAAATCCACACATTCAACTTGCTTCACCCAAACCTTGGTGACACTGAAATCAGTCCAAATAGCCTAAGACCAAGGAGAAGTCAATTCTTTCCAATGATGAGTAATTATAAATCCTTTTTTACGTTAGGCACTTTGAATTGGGCTAATCGGATAATACTATAGGAATCATGAGGAAGGGACTAAAATTGAACACCGACTTGACCACAGCTGATGGACTAGACATTAATGCAAGGGGAAGAGATGATAGAAAATGGTATTACATTGGAATCGGACTCGGAGCGTTATTTTGGATCCTTGATTCCCTTGTAGACTCTTATATTTTTCACGAGGGCACCTTCACTCAGCAACTTTTCGCACCCAAGCCTTATGAAATCTGGATACGTGCGATCGTGGCGGCCATCCTCCTCTCCTTCGGCATATATGCCAGAGTCAATGTTATCAAACACCGGACAGAGGGGGACGAAATTAGAAGATACT
>CBDUVV010000200.1:0-2632 GCA_965370755.1 uncultured archaeon
CAAAGGAGAGGCCACGTAGAGATAATGGAGCTTCTTTGGAATGCGTATCGTCACCCCACTATCCAGCTTGTCCACGTCGTACAGGAGCTCATCGGAGAACTCGAGAAGCGGCGGATGCCCCCGGAGGGTGGGATAGCTGCGTTCACAATTGGCAGTCTTGATCGAAGAGGACAGCAATGAGACGGCCAGGGCTAGGTCATCCATTTCTTTGGTAGTATATATCGTGCTCTCCGGGCTGCGATGGTGGGACCTGACCCCAAATACGAGCTCAGCATCCTCGCCGAAGACGAGGGAGATATCGTTCCCCGCACAAGTAACTTCTATAGATGATGGAAGGTAGATGTAGATTTTGAAGTGGGCTTCGACCTCTATGATGTACTCGTCCCTCGGAAGATCTTGCTTCATATCACTCTGCACGCTCAATAAGAGTTCATAGTCCCTTTTCCTTCGGATGTGGGTGAGATGGGTGTCATAACTAATTTCCCTGCATTTGCCGGAGAAAGTCTCGTCCACCGGGAATCGAAATTTATACAGATTGTTGGTGAATTCCCATCCCTCGACGGCTAAACGGACCACCTTCCTCTCCGTCTTGTCGAACATCTCCAGCGTGCCATTATGGCACGAGATGCTGAAGACCATGGATATAGAAAAACGCCAACGGATTTATAATTTCCCAGAAACCCTAGAAACTTAAACTACCTTGCCCCCCTGGTACTTCCCCTCGTAGCCGGTCGAACCGCCGCTTATATACGAAAAAACAATTTGAGCTATGCGTGCGCCCCGTTCAAGCTGAAATTCTCGGTTTGTCTCGTTGGTAAGGCCCAAGGTGAGGGCACCTTTATACCCTGGGTCCACAACGGCGCTCTTAAGGGCGATCCCGCACCGAAACAACGTGGACCGAGGGAGTATGAAGGCAATGAGATCGTCGGGCATGTTCACCTTTTCAGCGGTGAGACAGAGGTAGTAGTTTTTGGCCTGTAAGACGAAGTTCTCCCCAGGTGGCTCACTGACGTTGGGCATCACCCTCTCGTCTTTGCCGAGGCGCGCATTCCCGTCGAGTTCGAATAGTTTGTCGATCCTCAGGTCGACGCCGCTTCCTTGGAGGCTCTCTTCGGTAAGCCCTTCGATGAGGGAAGACTCTTGTACCCTCCTCAAAATCTCTGCACCGCCGAGGTACATGAGGAACCCCTAGTCCAGATGGGGGGTTATTTTTTCCTCAAGATGGGATTTTGGCACGGCGCCTATGATCTTATCGACAGCGGTCCCATTTTTGAAGAGGAGGAGGGAAGGGATGCTCATGATCTGGAACTTGGAGGCGATGGCTTGATTCTCGTCGACGTTTAACTTGCCGACAGCAAGTTTCCCATCATAATTTTTCGCGAGTTCCTCGACCACGGGCTCGATTATCTTGCACGGTGCGCACCACGCAGCCCAAAAGTCTACCAATAGCAATGGATTTTTCTCCAGCTCCTTATCGAAGTTCTCATCTGTCAGATGCAATACATCAGCCATATTCATTATACCTCCATTACCATGTAAGTTTTAACGATATCAAAGTAGGGTGCTATCACGAGGTTGACGCCCAGGGCGAAGAGGGAGTGGAATATGATAAATGCCATGTTTAGGAACTGGGTTTCGATGAAAATACCCGGTAGTCCTAGGATGTTGATAAAAAGAGCCATCCCGAGGGATATCGCAATCACTACGACAACGTAAATCAGCACGGAGGATAAGTTGTTCTCCACGAATTCCATACTATCCTTGATGCCGCTTATCACTCCACCTTCGCGAGCAACGATGAATTGGGGTGTGAAAAATACAAACAGATAGAAGGCCAAGTAGAGGATGAATGCGAGGATCAAGGCGAAAACGCCAAAAAATACGGAGCCCAAAGCAAAAGGAATCGTCCCAATGACGAGTATGACCAGAAGGACGAGTCCAGTTATGATCTTATAAAGGAACACTCCCCCGGCATATCTTTTGGCGCCCTTTAACCCACTTCTCAAGTCAGTTGTTCCGTTGGCAAGGCTCTCCTGAGCCATGGTAATTATTGCCGCCCGCGCCGCGGCGCTTAAAATGGTGATAACGATAACCAAAATAAGTGCCCCGAAAACGATTAGGCTGATTAGGATGAATGGTACGTTGCCGTGCAAAAGAGCATTGAGGTCCCAAATGGTAAGGGAAGGTATGAGGGCCAAAGCGGCCATGGTAATTACAAGAGCGGTCGCTGAAATCAAAGCAAAATTTAAGGCGAGTTCAATGGCGTGGGGAACTATAAACTTAGGGTTCTTCTTATAATCATTTACAACACGGGAGAAGATAGGAGTTACCTCCACAGTTCAACCACCTATAAATATTCACGGCCAAAGGTTCTATCGTCCTTTTCCTTTGGATTTGCCCTTAACCTTGGAGGCAGATGATGACGTGGCCTTTGTCTTCTTGGCCTTTACAGCTTTTTTCGGTTTAGTTTCCTTAGCCTTTGATTTTGGGGTGGTTTCTTTTTTCTTCACCGTTCTTTTGGGAGTTGTTGAGGATTTCGCCTTTTCTTTTTTAGCGCTAGCCACCTTCTTAGATTTAGGTTCCTTCGTCTTTGGTTTCGAAACTATCTCTTTTTTCTTTACCGTCTTCTTCT
>CBDUVV010000201.1:0-2616 GCA_965370755.1 uncultured archaeon
ACCCGGATTTTTCGAGTTCTTCCAAGACCTTTTTCATCGGAGGCGCGCTGATCTTCATTTTCTTACACATGGCGTGGACTTCGTAGTAGAACGGTACATCTAGTTCGCTTGCCAGGGTAGAGAGGAGTTTTTCCACCTCAACATCGGCGAGATAACGTGATTTCTCAAGGACGTCACTGCAAAATCCTTTATCCAAGAGGCTTCCCAGCCATAGAGGACCGGCTATCTCATATTCTCCTCCGCACTCGCATTTTAGCTTTCGTGGCATGATCTCTTGTTCGCTCCTTCTATGGAGACAATTTCTACAATAGTAGACAAACCCCATTTTTTCAAGGGCCTTATCTGCAGCCTTTCTTCCTGGTGATGTGCGAAGGTAGGCCCTGAAGTAGTGCCTGGTCGAATGGGAAAGAATGCAGTCTATCCCCTTGGAGTGAGAAGCTGCAATCCGAGCGGCGTAGCCAGTTAGAATGCGCAGGCCCACTTCCTTTCCGAACTCACAGCGCAATGGCAATGCCGAGTATCGCCTTAGGCATGTCTTTGGATATAGTCCATGGAGAGCGGCTGTATCCGTCGCGGCGAAGGCTATATTGCCTCTTGACTTTACAGTCGCGATGGCGTTATCGAGATATGGCGTCGGCGAGCCGTAGGGGTCAATGTCGATGAAGTCGAAACTTCTAATGTTCTGCCGCATAAAGAGGTTCCCTTCCAAGTTGGACATGGTGACCTCAACCTCGTTCAATTCGGCGTTTTTCTTCATGACCTCCCTTGTCTTTTGATTGGCATCGTTGAGAGTTACAGGGCACCCAACCTCGTTGGCAATCCTAATTCCTCTAGCACCAGTGCCGGCCAGAAGATCGAGATACTGGAGAGCCCCCTCCCTTGCTAGGGTCCTCACCACTGTGCAGGAAACGTCCCTGCTTAGCTTCGATGCGGGGTTGTAGAACACCGGCCTTCTCTCTATTTTGCCCTCTAGCAGTTCTTCGGGCACTACGAGCCGCGTACGACCTTCAGTGATCTCCTTCAACATCTGTTATCGCCTGCCTTCTCTAAAACATGTGGATAAGCGGACCCGCCGGGATTTGAACCCGGGTTTGAGGCTCCGGAGGCCCCGGTCTTATCCAAGCTGGACTACGGGTCCTAATAGGATTATGCCTTTCGGATTATAAAACTGTACGACAAAAATTAGTAAAATACGAGATGGTTACGTAAATAACTCGAACCACTCGGTTCCAGTTGCCCAGCGGAACAAAGAAAATTCAAGCATCCTTATTTACGAAGGCGCCCTCTACTTCCCTCTTGAGCTCCTGCTGCTTTTCGAGGATCCACATCAGCTTCTCCCCATAGTCCATCTTTTCCCAGTTCGACGGCCTCTCGATCGCGGTCATGCTCTCGGGTTGCTCTCGGGCACATATATAAAGCTTATTATTTGGCTCAAGTAAGGTTGTATCCTAGATTCCTCGATGCAGGTCTTCTTCGGGATAGACCACTATTCCATTTTTGGTAATATCCATGAGGCATATCTTCTTGCTGTGATTCGTCCCCCTCATTTTTAGTATTTCTAGGCCCCGGACCCTCTCGCTTCCCTTCGGAATATTGTACACTACGATTATTCCCTGGGACATGAATTCTTCAACGTCAAACCTACTGACGCCTTTCTGGCCCTCGGGCATCTCCGTGATCAACATCGTGGTGCATCCGAGCTTCTTTAATTGAGTGACAAGGTCAAGAATCTCCTGTCTTATGGAGAACGAATTGTCTATCTGCAACAGCAGGGGCGCCAATGAGTCTATGACGATGCGCGTGGCTCCCTTTTCTTTGACCTTTTCCGCGATAAGCTTCTTTACTTGCTCTGATGAAAACCACTCGAATGCAATGTCATCCTCTGCCTTCTCAATCCTTGCCGGGAGTATATAATCGTCCTCTAATTCGCCGGCCTTCTCGGGTATCAAGGCCAATATATCGACTGTGTCAAGGTCCCATCCAAACCTAGAAAAGTTAGTTTTCATCTCGTCAGGGTTTTCCTGGAGGGTTGCATAAATCCCGTTTTCACCGTATTTTTTGATACCATTGTAGATGAACTGCATGGCGAGAGTACTTTTCCCGGAGCCAGGGCCTCCTGCGACGAGCACAGTATACCCTTTGGGTATGCCTCCCTCGAGCATCTTATCTAAACCAGCGATGCCCGTGGGCACCCTTACGATTTCCTCACTCACCTCTCAACACCTCCTTCGCCCCATGTATTATAAAGTCCGACATGGCTGATTTAAAGGGTGGAGAGTTAACTTATTTAATCTTTTTCTTTGATTAACTGAATCTGCGTGCTCCAACTACGAAACACCTACCGAAAAGTCACCCCGTTGCCATTTCCAACGATGGCTCAATGGCCGTCTCTCTTCTCAGGATATCCAGAAGCCTGAGGACGGAATGTGAAGCTTTGGTTACTCCCATGGCGCGCCTATCCGTGTCCGTTCCCACCAAGTATAGTCCTTTTATCGGGGTAATCGGAGTGGGAAGGGTGTTTTTGACTGAGTAAGCCGCTTTTTCAGGGGTCAGAACCTGGTAGTGTTCCATCTCGATGTGTCGCTCGATCCCAGGGAAGTTCTCCTCAAAACAAGC
>CBDUVV010000202.1:0-2614 GCA_965370755.1 uncultured archaeon
CCGTTTGTACCGGGTGGAGATTACTTTTCAGACGCTCTCTTGGGCAAGGGATATAGGGTATATGAACAGCTTTTGTTCTAGGTGAAAGAAAATGAACATAGATTTGCACTGCATGTTGTGCGGCGGAATGCTTACGAGGGAAGAGGAGCACACGACATGCCTGAGTTGTGGCGTGGAGTACTCCAACATCCTTGTCTCGGAGGACATACCCTTCGATGGGAACGGACCCATAGAAGTGAGCGTCAGTATGGAGGGCATGTTCGTTAAGAGGGAGACGAAAGTCCCTGTGCCCCTTGGGAATCATTCAGCCGTAGAAGAGTCCATCGCTGTATAAACTGGGGGTGCAGAGGCTCCCCTTATTTCCCCCTTCCAAAGAATTTAATAAAGTAGTATGTAAAGGGGTACATGATGGCTAACATAAAAGAACTGTTGATGTCTGATGAGACCCTTTTCAAGGACGAGGGGGTCTTTGACCGCGATTACCTACCCGAGATAGTTAATTACAGAGATGGTCAGCTTCAGGAACTCGCCCTATGCCTTAAACCGGGCCTTGGCGGCGGCCGTCCTCTGAACGCCAGTCTCGTAGGACCACCCGCCACGGGGAAGACTACAGCTGTCAAGAAGATGTTCGACGAAATTCGTGATCTCACGGATAAGGTTAGATGCATTCACATAAATTGTCAGATTCATCAAGCAAAATTTGCGATATTCTCTCAGATCCATAAAGCGGTTGTAGGTCACATTCCACCCGAGACGGGCGTACCTTTTACAAAGGTGTACGAAGCCACGTTCAAGAAGGCTGCAAGAGAGGGTGTCAGCCTAGTGGTGGCGCTGGACGATATCAATTATCTATTTCAAGATAGCCGCGCCAACGAAATAATATACGACATACTCCGGGCTCACGAGGTATATCCCGGTTCTAAAACGTCTGTGATTGGCGTGCTCTCCGACATTGATCAAAATTATCAATTTGACCCCAAGGTTGTTTCCATATTTAGGCCAAGGGAGATATTTTTCCAACCATACTCGAAGGCCGAGATAATCGAGATCTTGAGGGAAAGGGCTAGGTTGGGTTTCTTTCCTGGTGTAGTAGACGATGACGTACTGAATAAAATAGCTTCTTATGCCTGCGATCATGCTGACCTGCGCGTAGGCATAGAAGTGCTGAGGACCAGTGCTCTAATAGCTGAATCGGAAGCGTCCAAGAAGATTACAAAGGATCATGCCAAGAAGGCATATTCGCAGTCGGGGGATTTGAACCTCAAGACAATGCTAGCGTCTTTAACAGGTGGCGAGTTAGAGATTGTTAGGACATTGGTCGGAAAGGGAGAAATGGACTCCGGGGACCTTTATGATGTAGTAAAGGAGAAGGGACTCAATAGCTATTCCACGTTTTATAGGACTTTGGATAAGCTTGAGAAGCTGAGGCTCGTAGATACGCGGCCTTCGACCAAAGGTAAAAAGGGTAGAACCCGCATCATCTCCCTGCACCATAATGAACAAGACGTCGCGAAGGCACTAGGCAAATGAGGGTACTGGTCTTAAGGCTGGGTCATAGGTCCCTACGGGATAAAAGGGTAACTACTCACGTGGGTTTGGTGGCGCGAGCCCTGGGCGCAGAAGGTATGTTGCTCACGGTGGAGGACGAGGGGGTTGAGGCCAGCATTGGGAAGGTAGTAAGGGAGTGGGGTGGCAACTTCTACGTGAAGGTCGTCCCAGATTGGAAGGGGTATATCAGAAAATGGAAAGGCAAGGTGGTACATCTCACCATGTATGGATTACCGCTCGAGGAAGTAGTAGGGGGATTACAAGAAAGCGGGAAGGATAGTGATATACTTGTAATTGTGGGCTCTGAGAAGGTGCCGAGAAGTGTCTTCGACCTTGCTGATTACAATGTATCCGTAACGAATCAGCCCCATTCGGAGATAGCGGCTCTCTCTTTATTCTTGGACCGGCTTTTCTCGGGAAAGGGATTGACCAACGACTTCGGCGGTCGACTTAGAATCGTTCCTTCAGCTAGGGCCAAGAGGCTGATGGAGTAATGGAATCTATACTCGTCATTGGTGTTCATACTAGGCCCGCTGTCTTCTCGGCCAAAGCCATGGGGATGAAAGTTTATTCTGTGGACTATTTCGGTAGCGTTGACCTAAAAAGCGCTGCGGATGTCTCCAGATCAATAATTCAACAAGAGTCAGGAGTATCCATGGGAAGAATATCCGATAATTACTTTGACTCAAAATTGGAGCAATTGTCCCGCGATATCGATGTTGATAGGATAGTGCTCACTTCCACCTTATTACTGGATAGAAAGAGCGTGGGGACACCTCCCAAAAAGATGAAGATAATCAAGGACAAGACATGGCAGCTCAAGCGGGCTGAAGAATTAGGAGTACCTGTGCCAAAGTGGGTGGAGGTAAACTCCACGGAGGATGTGATCGAGGCTGCTGAAGGGTTGGGATATCCATTGGTTTTAAAGCCGGCCGTCGGTGACGGTGGAAAAGGAGTGAGATTGATCCGAAATGCTGAGGAGATACAAGATGTAAACGTAAAGTCCATAGCACAGGAGTACATACGGGGCACGCCGATGAGCGTCTCGACCTTGTCCACGGGATCG
>CBDUVV010000203.1:0-2590 GCA_965370755.1 uncultured archaeon
GGGATATACGTAGTCACTTTCTGAGTGGCAATGCACACTTCGGCATCCTCAGAGCCCATGGTCTTTGGAGCGTCGTTGGCCACCGCCACGTCTGCACCGTACTCGTCTAGGGAGGCCTCAGATGCCCTTTTCAGCTCCTTTTCGCCGTTTTTGTCCAGTGCCTTGAAGGCGACCAAAACGGATGGGTGTCTCCTACTTTTCCTGACGGCATCGAGTATTTTGGGCGTGAGCTGAAGCTTCAGTTCGTGAACGCCATTACGCGATTCTATCTTCCTTGGAGCCATCTTAGTGGTAAAATCAGCCACAGCCGCCGCAGATACGAATACGTCGCAGTTCTTTATCCCCTTCATGACAGTTGAGAGCATCTCCTTTGTAGTCTCAACCCTTGTTACGTTCAGGTATCCCGGAGGCTTAACCGATCCCAAGCCGTAGACGAGCTTTACATTCGCTCCCCTCCTATAGGCTTCCTTCGCCATCTCGATGCCCATTTTTCCCGAGCTCTTATTCGTTATCACCCTTATGGGGTCTATGTATTCAACCGTAGGTCCAGATGTAACCATAACGTTGGACCCCTTGAGGTCCTTCTCTGTGAACTCCTTTATCACGGCCTCCACAACTTCCTCAACGGCAGGAAGCTTTGCCTTTCCCTCCTCGATCCTCGGCTCCAAGAAGATGCATCCAATTTTTTTCAGTTTCTCAAGGTTGTCCTGTAACAGGGGCTTCTCATACATGCGGAGGGCCATGGATGGAGCTACTATGATCTTTGCTTCCGAGGCGAGGGCTAGAGCGGTTACAGGCCCGTCGGCTATGCCCACAGCCATCTTGCTGATAGTAGATGCTGTGGCAGGTGCGACGAGCACGAGGTCGAAACTCGATAGGTGCTCCATCCCGCCTGTGATCTCAGCCACTACGCTTTCATCGGTGGCGAACTCCATGGAGTAGGGATGAATTATCTTGGTCGCATCCTTGCTCATGTAGGCCTGGACATGGGCGCCGTGCCTCCGAAGCTCTCTTGCTAACCGAGGAGCTTCTATAGCCGCAATGCTTCCTGTGACGCAATGGGCTATCCTACGTCCCTCTAATCTAGTGCTCTTCTCCTGGAGGCTCATAGGAAAAATTATGCTCTCTCCACATTTAAAATCGTCGACGGGGTCAAAACAGGCGGAAATCAGTCTACGCGCTCCCGTGCGAATTTAGGTACGGCATCCCTGAAAGGATCAAAACTTTCGATGTTGTCGATTATCATACACTTCATACTGACTGTCGAGTGAAGAGACGACGGCAGACGGAGTATCCTCTTCACGTCCACTGTGACCTTTCCGTCGAGCATGCCAGCATTGAGGGCCCGGAGGTGTTCCATAAAACGGTTGAAGCTCTCTTCCTTCAAGATAGACTTCAAGGTTTTTAGGCTGCCCACCTCCAGCTCATTTGCGATTATACGCTTCTCCTTATGCACCGCTCCAGCTTTCTCCTTTCCAATACTCGGAATTTCTTTAAGCCGCTTTTCGCTTGCAAACTCCAGGAACTTGAGCATCCTATCCTTGAAAACTCTCGGATAGCCTCCATTCACTTTCAAAAGCCGCTCCTCGGGTACAACGCTCCCACTTAAATAGTCAAGGATGTAGCCGCGTTCAGCGCTACCCACCTTCATGAGGTCTTCATCGAATATGCGCACATGATACCCCCTGCCGGAGTAAACGTATCTTATTTTTTTAACCCCCAGATCTCCCTTCAAGGTATCTTCCATGAGTAATACGAATCCCTTGGCATCCTCGAGACAGACCTCGCAAACATTTCCCGCTTCGCAGTTACACCGCCGCATGGGCAGGTCCTTTGCATCGATATCGAATACTAGCTCAGCGCGCAACCACCCTTCCCTTCTATCAGGTTTTTCGTAGAATGATATGCTGCTGTATGCAGCATAGGGATATCTACCGCGAAGATACCTTCCCAGTTGCTCGGGCGTATCTATTTTGTTGTATCTGTCGTTGGGTCCGTGTCCATCACGATCGAATCCAAACTCACGCTGCTCAATGTTTTGCACCATGAAGTCAGGTAGGTCTTTCGTAGACCATTCTTCGGTATAGTAAATATCCCTCTCCTTTGCCGAAGCAGGCTGAAACATATTTTCCACTAATCCTCCATCTAAACCGGATAAAGAATTTCTCAGGGTGCTTTCTCTGGTTTAGGTTTTTTTTCTTTTTTTCCTTTCTCCCTCTTTGGGAAAAGTTTCTTAGCGTAGTAGCTCAGCGGATTCTTGATGGTCTTACAGTGAGCATCTGGAGTGCAAAGGGATGGAGCTTCTCTCTGGATCTTTTCACAGTTCGGTGGGAAATACCAGTTGCTCCTTCCAGCATCCTCCAACTTAGGTTCGTTGGTAAGGCCGAATCCCAAGTGATATATCACGTTCATTTTCTCCATGGGTTGGTCCTCAAAGAGGGGAGGCTCGCAATGTCTCGCCGCTTCTTCAATCATCTTAAGTACTTCATTTTCAACGGCTGAGATATCCTTGATATAATCCGAGACCTTGGCATCCTTGCTCGAGCCTATGGGTGCACTTCTAGCATATGATAGAAACGAGGTGAGTAGC
>CBDUVV010000204.1:0-2519 GCA_965370755.1 uncultured archaeon
TCCCCTACGAATGCCGAAGGTCTATCCGTGTCCTGGTATTTTACCATAATCTCGTCCACCCGGGCTTCTATGGCCAGATCGAAGAGGGAATCCAATTGCTCATCGCTCAACGAATCGAACATGTTTCTAAGGGCCTCGTGCACCTTCAACTCGAATCCTATCTCCGCCCTCCACTTCGATTCATATTCTCTAAATAGAAATTCCTCAGAGTAGTCCCCGGCTTCGAGGGAACTTACCGCTGCCGCTCCTGCTATCATCGAGGCTATGCCACCAGTAATCACTCCGCCTCCGGTGCTCGCTTTTGTATGACCGGCTGCATCGCCTACTATCATCACGTTATCTGATACTGTCTTCTCGGACACTGATAATGGAAATCCCCCTATATTCACCTCTATTGTGCTCTTCCCGGTTATCTTGCTAGATGCCACGGGATGCTCCCGGATGAATTTCTCCAAATACTTTCGTGGAGGCGCATTTCCACCTCGCACACCCACCCCCACTTCACAGACATCCCCCTTAGGAAGCACCCATGCATAGAAATTAGGGGCATATTCGCGGCCGAAATACATTTCCGCCACATCGTCTTCCACGTCAACTTCGTCGATCTCCACCTGGGCGGCTGCAACGATTTTCTTAGGTGTCGGAAGCCCACACCACCGTGCGACGTTGCTTCGAACGCCATCTGCGCCGATGATCAGATGGGATTTGATTTCCTCATTGCCGTCCGGCCCATCTATCGTGAGGGATACATCCGTTTCCCTTTTAAGGCCTAACACACGGGTCATCAGTTTTAGTTCTACTCCTGATCTGGCCGCCTCCCTTCCAAGGTATTTATCGAAAAGTTTCTTTTCAACCACCCTAGCTCTTTCCATGTCGGAATATGCGAAGATCTCTCTTCCTGAAGGCGAAAGAAACCTACCACCTTTTATTGTATTCGCTATTATTTCATTGCCGAACTTCAGCCCCAGAGTCTCCAAACCTGACACGCTGTACAGGCCTGAGCACTGAACTGGATAGCCTATCTCCTGATGTTCTTCGATGATTAAAACGCGTCTGCCCGCCCTTGCAATTTCCTTACCAGCGATAAGCCCACATGGCCCGCCGCCAACAATCACAACATCATACATGGGAACGCCCTGTATTGGTGAATGTGCTAAATATATAAAAGTTAAGCCCCGATAATCCCCCATGGACCCCTTCCAACTCCAAATAGTTGACTTCTTTAACCCTGATAATCCATCCCTTCTTGATAGTTTAGTATTGCTCATCTCTATACTTGGTGAATGGCAGTTTTTAGCCCTCGTCGGAGTCGGGGTTTTTTTTAAGGATAGAAAACTGGGGAAAGCATTACTCGTCGCCTTGGTTTTAACAGCCGTATTAGTATTTCCGTTAAAGATTTTAATCCAAGAAGAGAGGCCTTGGGTGGAACACAATGAGATTAGGGCAATCGGTACCGAGAATCCAAACAGTTCTTTCCCCAGCGGCCATGCGGCCTTTTCCTTCTCGTATTTTCTTGTGTTATCTAAAAAGAAGAGGAAGATAACTCTGCTCCTTGCAGCGGCGATCCTAGTTTCCTTAACCCGTCTGTATTTGGGCCAACATTACCCCCTCGATATAACCCTTGGAGCTTTCATCGGAACTGCAACGGGCTTCATCGCCGCAAGGTTTTTCATCGTTAACGAGGCGAGCTGAGAGCAATGTGCGAGTCCAAGGTCTACCTAAGGGACGGGGCGGACGATGAGAAGATCGCAGATGAGGCCCTAACGGTCTTTGAGGAGGGTAACTCTGTTATCGTAACGAATTTGTTCGGGGAGAGGGTCCGAATAGAGGACGCGAGAATCGTTGAAGTGGATGCAAGGAAACACGTGATATACCTCCAGCGGATTTCCAATGATGAAGGAACCCAGACCTGATTTCTCGGAAAGATGAAGAACGTCTGGAGCAGCTGAGGAAATCCACATTAATTATTTCCTTTAGGTGAAAAAAACGGAGTCGTTCCACGGATGAAGAGACCCCTTCTGGATAGACAGCTTCACAAACTCTTGCCCATGTGTGAAGATAATTCTAATAAGAAGGAACTTAGGAAGATCCATCGTCTCCTTTTAAAGAAAAACGGGGCTGAGAGAAAGCACGACGCCATGTTGCTAACAGTTGCGTACTCCCTTCTCCAAAGCTCCCATGAAGTCCTTGTTGAACACATGCTTCCAAGCGAGACCGAGACGCTATACGCAGATGTCTACGCTGTTAAAGATGATGTTTCAAAGATCTATGAGGTCGAGGTATTCGCATACCAAGGAAACTTCGTTCCAGTAGCGGGTAGCCGGTACTACAGAAAGCTGAGCAAGGACGAGTATTTTAGGGATAGGATTATCGGAAAGATATCTCGGTACTGGCCTCATACCGATGAGTTCTATTTGACATTCGCGAAGATGAACGCTGGCTCCCTACAAATGTATTCGGATATATTCGAGTTCTTCAAAAAACCCGTCAAAGAAAGGGCCTTTGAAACCATCCAAGAG
>CBDUVV010000205.1:0-2505 GCA_965370755.1 uncultured archaeon
CTTCGAAATGAAAAGGCCTAGACAGTTCAGAGTCGTGGTCTTTCCTGATCCCGTTCCGCCTGATACTATCATGTTGCTCGGCTTTACCCTCATCCCATCTACAGCTAACCATAGGAAAGCCGCAACTTCTGGGGACAGGGTTTTCCATTTCAATATGTTGACTATGGTAAGGGCCTCGGCCTGAAACTTCCTAATCGTTATAGTAGAACCATCAAGAGAAGCGGGTTTCAGGGTTGCGTTAACTCTAGAACCATCAGGAAGACGGGCATCAAGCAGGGGATTAGCCATGTCGATTTTTCTCCCACTGAAACGACCTATCCTCTCGATGATACGCTGTATATCTTCATCGTTATCAAACACAACATTAGAGGGTAATGCTCCGTGTTTCCTATGGGCGACATATACTGGAACATCGGTGCCAATGACCATGACTTCCTCAAGGGAATCGTCATTGAGCAATGGTTGAATTGCCCCATAGCCCAGCATGTTGTTGGCTATCTGCTCGGCCATTCCAAGCTTCTTCTCGGCGGTTAGGACTCCTGCTGCGGCCTTTCCCTTTATGGCCGCCACATCGTCCACAAGTTTTACAATAGCATTTAGTAAAGCATCCTTATTTTCCTGAGCGCTTTCCACGTCAGCTGGTGTCACGTCCAAGTCCCTTATGGCGCGATCTTCCACCTCTTTGAGGAAGCGTTTCTCATCACCGGAAAAACTAACCTGCTTTACTTTATATAGCAAATCACCATCTTCCTCTATAACCTCAAAACCCTCACCTGACTCCACAACGTTTGCCATTGCCCTCAGCCATGTTTTATCCCGTTCAAATTTAAATATGTATCCCTCCGAAGTACTACCAATGCTGACCAAAAGGATAATTCCCTGCCTCGATGTGAAGGATGGCCGGGTTGTTAAAGGAGTCCACTTCAAAAATCTACGCGACGCAGGCGATCCGGTTGAACTCGCTAAGATGTATGACGAACAAGGTGGAGACGAACTGGTCTATCTAGACATCAGTGCTTCACCCGAAGGGAGAAAGACAATGGTGGGCGTGGTGGAGAGAACAGCCGACGTCTTATTCATACCCCTCACTGTCGGCGGCGGGATTGGTAGCGTTGAAGATATTAGAAGAATTCTCATGGCCGGTGCAGATAAAGTGGGCATAAATACTGCCGCAGTGAAAGAACCGAACATCATCGCCGAGGGGGCCAGAAAATTCGGCTCTCAGTGCATGGTATCCTCCATAGACGCCAAAAGGGTCTACGAGGATAGGGATGATAAAATAGTTCTAGACACTAAGCTGGGCAAGTGCTGGTTCGAGGTCTATACCTATGGAGGGAGGAAGCCCACGGGCGTGGATGCCATAGCCTGGGCAAAAAAAGTGGAGGAATTAGGCGCTGGGGAGATCCTCCTCACGAGCATGGACGCCGACGGCACCAAAATAGGCTTTGACAACGAACTAACAAGAGCGATATCCAGGGATACGAATATACCAATCATAGCCTCTGGGGGCGCCGGGAATCTCGAGCACTTTTACGAGGCCTTTACTTTGGGTGAAGCCGACGCTGCGCTGGCGGCCTCCATCTTTCACTTCAAGGAGTACCAAGTGGGAGACATCAAGAGGTACCTTAAAGAGAAAGGAGTTGCGGTGAGGGGTTAAGAACGTTGTGGAATCCTTTTGAGATGTTCAATTTCGATGGATTATCCCGGAGGCGTTCAGGTTATGGGTGAAGGTCATTCCCACGAGGACTCACACGAGAACTGGCATTCCCACGAGCCAGGACACCAACACTCCCACGAGCACGAGGCCGAGCACGGGCACATCCACGGCCACGAGGCGGGCCATGGGCACGCTTCTCCGGGCGCGGAGAGGGAGCTGAAGGTTGCAATAGCATTAACCGCGGTCATTCTATTAGCAGAGATAATCGGTGGCATAGTCTCTAACAGTCTTGCTCTATTGAGCGATGCGGCTCACGTGCTTTCCGACTTCCTGGCTATGGGCCTCAGTTTTCTCGCTCTAAGACTGGCCACGAGGCCAGCGAGCATATCGCGAACCTTTGGGCTTCACCGGATGGAGATTCTCGCTGCCCTGATCAACGGCTTAGGCTTGTTTGGTATTTCCATATGGATATTTAAAGAGGCTTTTCAAAGGTTCCAGAACCCAGAGTTCGTGAGGACGACTGAGATGATGGTGGTCGCCGTCATCGGACTTGCCGCAAACCTGTGGGTGGTCTATAAGCTGCATGGCTTCACTTCAAACTTGAACATTAGGAGCGCTTACTTGCACGCCCTTGGAGATGCAGCTTCCTCAATAGGCGTCATAGTCGGTGGCGTCATCATGATATCAACAGGAAAATTCATAGTTGATGCCGTGATAGGTGGTTTCATTGGAGTTATGATAGCAATTGGTGCCGTCAGACTATTGTGGGAGTCCACACATATCTTGATGGAAGGGCCGCCCAAGCATCTGCACGTGAATGACGTCACGAAGGCCATAGCAAACGTGCC
>CBDUVV010000206.1:0-2466 GCA_965370755.1 uncultured archaeon
AGCCCGATGATATTAGACTTATAATTGACCTTATGTGGAGGCACAGCGTGTCAAGCTCCATGTCTGGACAAGAACGCTACCTCTTTTCCCTTCAATGAACCTATTGTAACATCAATCGCTCCGTAGGGCGTCATGATCCTCTCACTTTTACCAGTGAATACATGGGGATCATAGAGGCCTGTTCCACCAATTATGGCTATCATAGGGTTCACATCCTAGACCAGATAATTGAGCAGTAGAGTAGCGAGGCTGAAGTAAATTATAAGCCCGGTTACATCAGAGGCGGTGGTTATGAAGGGTCCGGCGGTAATGGCCGGATCTATCCCTAATCTATCGAATATGGACGGCGCTAGCACGCCCATGGTTGATGCGACGGTGACGGCGAAAAACATGGATACACCAACTACAAGTCCGAGCATCGGGGATTTGTGCCACGCCAGTGCCGCTATCCCAACTCCGATTCCAACGGCCAGGCCCATCAACATCCCCACTCTTATTTCACGCAGGAAATAGGATAATTTATTGTCCACATCTTTTGTTGCAAGTCCTCGAATGTAAACTGTCGATGACTGTGTACCAACATTTCCGCCCATGCCCATTATTAGGGGTATGAAGACTGCTAGAGTCAATATGGTCGCAATGGTCTGCTCAAATATACCTATGATGGCTCCCGACAAAAGCCCACCAAACAGAGTAATAACAAGCCAGGGTAATCTGGCTTTAACAACTTCTGGGACAGGTGCGTCTAAGAGTTTGTCTATCTGTGCGGGCGTACCAGCGAGTCTCGCTATGTCCTCGGATATCTCCTGATCCATGACATCGATTACGTCGTCAACGGTGACGATGCCGAGCAATTTTCCCTCTTCATCTACGACTGGCACAGCTATGAGATCGTAATCGGCAATGACACGGGTCACTTCCTCTTGATCCATGGTCGCAGGAACCAGGACGGGGTCTGGATTCATGACATCTTTCAATTTCGATTGGGGGGACGATAGGACAAGTTCCCTTAGAGAGAGAACACCAGCCAATTTCTCCCCCTCGGTCACGTAAATATAATAGATGGTTTCGTACTCCGTGGCCTTCTCCCTTATGTAGTCCTCAGCTTTAGCGCAAGAAAACTCACCTGGTAGCGCCACAAGTTCAGTGGTCATGAGGCCACCAGCGGTGTCCTCGTGATATTCGAGGAGGTCTTTTGCCTCTTTGGTCTTCTCCTTTGTGAAATAATCAACGATATTCTTTCTTACTTCGATGGAGAGATCCCCCAAAACATCTGCCATCTCATCAGGTGGGATGCCGACGAGGAGTTCAGCGGCCTTCATGGGAGGCAACTCTGTGACGTATTCTAGTTGCATTTCTTCGGGGAGCTCTGGCAGTAGCTCTATCAATACGGCAAGTTCGAAGTTGAGCAGAACCTTAATCATTTTCTCCCGATCTAAAGTGAGCAGAAATTCGGCCAGATCATGGGGATGAATGGTCTTCGCCTTTTCGCTTATAGCGGCGTAATCCTCTTTCTCAATTAAATCAGTGAGTTCTTCCATCTCGGGTTCCATGGCATCACTTCCAGGAAAAGTAGGTCAGCTTCCCTCAGTTCTAGTGGGACGCCCTACAGCCCTAATTGATGAGAAGGAAAAGATGGATAGCACCAGACCCAGTATTATTGAAACCGCGAACTTCAACAAGCTTATCTCGCCCAGCAGGAAGAGGCCAACTGCGTCTAATATCAATCGTAGCGCGATGGAGAATATAATAAGTAGAAAATACACGGAGACACTCCGGCCCTCGACCACGGCATCTATAACTTTGCCTATCAGCGCAACAATGGCGGCCAGCATTAACAGATCCACGGATTTAGTTAGGAATACCGGTACGACTGCAGATAGATTACTGAGGGGTATTGCTCTATTAACCACTTCAGAGTAGCCCGCAACTATGGCCACTACGGCCGTCAACGCCGCTACCACGTAGGTGAAAAAGCTTATCTTGCCACCCAGCAGGGAAGCCTTTAGCTCCTCGTATGCCTTTTCTATTGAGCCTTCCAATCCAAATCCTTTAACCAACAAGAAAAACCCAATAACTCCTAATATTAGCCGCCATCCATGCTGGGGAAACAACATGAAAAGAATGAGTGCTATGCCTGGGATCCCTATTAGTAACCTAGACAAGGCAGGGTCGCTTACAATTTCCTTTAAGAAGTCTCGGATTACATAGTACGTGCTTTCAAGTTGCTCACTCTGTCTGACCACGAGTCTATCTATAGATATAACCTTAGCTTTTGACTGGATAATGGGCAGAACATGTTCATCCTCCGCCCCATCCGTAACTAACACCAAACCATCGTTTTTGAACTTGGATAATACAACATCAAGCTGATTTGAAATTTCCACGTCCGAGGTCACACCGACTTCCTCGTCGCCTATTAGGGCGGCGATTTCTACTTCAACTCCCTTCTCTCTGAGCTCGTCC
>CBDUVV010000207.1:0-2438 GCA_965370755.1 uncultured archaeon
CTTCATGGAATACAATGGCAAGACGTATTCCCTCAAAAGATCCATATATCGAGAAGGAGGACAGCTCGTTGATTTTCGAATTTCCAGTTCGAATTTTCCATTTATGGAGGGAAGTGTATACGTGTCTAAGAATGAATTAAAGATTCCCACCTTCGGCACCAAGGACATCGCCATCTACATCAATCAAAAGCTTGAGGAAACCCTCCTAACGTCCCTGTTATTCCTAGATGGCGGTCGATTCCAGGATTATGAGCTGGTTTATCGGAATGCAGAAATAAAGGTTTATAAGGTAAATTATGGAGATAACCGACAATGATTGTGTTAGCCTTACCGGCATACAACGAGGAACTCTCTATAGGCAGCGTCATCCTGAAGGCGAAGGAGTATGTAGATGAAGTAATCGTCGTTGATGATGGAAGCACAGATTCTACTGTGAAGATATCGGATCTCGCTGGGGCAATCACCGTCAGCCATGGAAAAAACCTCGGCAAGGGAGCCGCCATAAACACCGCCTTCAGAGAAGCAAGGAAACTTGACGCAAAGGCCCTCGTCCTAATGGATGCTGATGGACAGCACGATCCGAAAGACATACCCACCGTTGTAGAGCCCGTGCTTACTGAGGAGGTGGACATTGTGGTGGGATCGCGATTCATGGATGTGAAGAGCAAAATCCCCCTTTACCGGCGGACGGGGCAACACATCCTTACCCTTGCCACAAATCTTGCCTCCAGAACGAAGCTCTCAGATAGCCAAAGCGGCTTCAGAGCATTCTCCAGGAAGGCGATAGACACCTTGAAATTCGAGGTAAACGGGATGGGGGTGGAGTCGGAAATGCAGTTCTCAGGCCTTAAGATAATGGAGGTTCCCATCGATGTCTCCTATGAGATGGATGGCTCAACTCACCCGCCCCTTAACCACGCCATCCAGGTGCTGACTTCCATCGTCAGGCTTGTCTCTCAGCAGAGGCCCCTGACCTTCTTCGGTGTGCCTGGCGTCCTTGTCCTTATCGCTGGGGTAGTAACTGGCGCCCGGGTGGTTTATATCTACAACAGCGCCAATGATCTCGCCATTGGCTATGGAATGATAACCGTACTCTTCGTCCTAGTGGGGACCTTCGCCGTATTCACAGGGATAATACTCCATACAGTCAGTAATCTCCTTAGCAGGGCGAGGAATGAGTGAGGCATGGTAAGTATAGTAGTAGCGGCTTATAATGCCGAGAAGACCCTTGGGGAGTGTCTGAAGGCCGTCAGTGAATTGGATTGGGAGAAGGAGATTGAAGTCATCGTGGTTAATGACGGCAGCACTGATGATACGGGCAGGATTGCATCTTCCTTCGAAGGTGTAGAGGTGCTTAATATCGAGAATCAGGGTGCAGCAAGGGCAACAAACATAGGCATAGATCATGCTAGCAGCGACATCGTGGTCTCACTGGACTCGGACGCTGTCCTCGAAAGGGACTGGCTCAAGAAAATTATACCAGAGTTCGATGACTCCACTGTGGGCTTAGTAGCGGGCTGGCCCAAGACTGCCAATACGGAGCTCCTGGGCAGGCTGATGGGCTATGAGGTGGAGGAGCGCTTCGATCAAGCCAACAAGTACGTGGACCATTTGTATACAATGAATACCGCCTATCGAAGGGATGCCCTTGCAAAAGTGGGGAAGTTCAACGAAGCCTTGAAGGTAGGTTACGACAACGATATGAGCTATCGCCTGAGGGACGCCGGATACAAGCTTGTCCTCGTCAAGGATGCCGTATGCCGCCACTACTGGAGGGACGATCTCACAGGATATATAAGACAACAGTACAACTCCGCTTATTATCGGCTTGAACTCGCCCAGAACTTCGGAAGGATGTCGGACGATATAAGTGGCCTTAAGATGACGGCCCAGGCTCCATTGACTCTCTTCTCCTTGGTATCTGCCCCCTTTTATCCCCTTATCCTCTCGGTCCCATTCCTCATACAAGTCCCAATTACAATTAGGCTCTTATTCAAGAAAAGAGAGAAGGGCGTTCTCCTCATGCCCCTTCTCCTCGCCCTGAGGAACTTCGTTTGGGTGTTTGCCATGGTCAAGTGGTCGATAGATAGGGTTAGACGGAAAAAGTGATAAATGTTCACGGGGGGTTTAATTTCAATGCAAAATAATGAAAAGCCAATTAAAAATAGCACTCATCTAGAGATGGAAATATGTTAATATCGAAACCCTTGGGTTGTCTGATGCGTGAGTTGCAATCATGAAGATTACCTTCCTTATGCCACCTCCTCTCGATGGTTCGAGGGCAGCCGACCGTTGCTACGGATGCAACTATGGGATATACTTCCTTCCGCACTTGCCCACTCTTTACATGGCCACTTTGCTCCGTGATCACGGTCACAAGGTCGCCATACATGACTTTGCGGCAAGAGGTGCCGGCAAGAAGGAGTTCTCCTCTTTCA
>CBDUVV010000208.1:0-2433 GCA_965370755.1 uncultured archaeon
ACTCCCTTCTCGGCCGCTATGCTGGCAAACGTCGCAAGATAACACGAGGCGACGCCGTATAAACAATATATCATTGGACCCGGCGCGCTACCGCTTCCACCCAAAGGACTGGGCTGGTCTGCCTCCAGGGTTACATCGCCGGACTCGGTATGGATTACCGCCCTGAACTGGGGTCCCTCACTCGTATCCAGTATCCATTCTCCCTCCACCTTGTTCACCTTCTTCGCCAACTCTGGGTTGGCCTTGAACTTTTCCACTGTCGCACTCAACTTAGCCAAGTCTATGTGGTTTACGCTACTCAATTACTTCACCTCCATTTTCACCGCTCAGAAGGACACGACCTTTTGGCTGTCCTTTATCCATTCCGTGAGTTCCATCATCGAACCCATCTTCACGCCCTCCACGAGGTCACCGGGTGTCAACCCACCATCCTTTTTACCGATGAAGCAAACTCCGAACTCTTCCTTCTCCGGCTCGAATCCCCGGGAGTCGACACAGGAACCGCATACCTTCACCTTTCCTCCCATGCTAAGGCACCGTTTAAGAAGTTCCTCCAGGTTAGGGGTATCATCAGGGGGCTTCTGGCCCGTTCTCGCAACGTAGATACCGTCATCTATCAGAAAGATGTTCACTTTCATGTTCATGGCGAGGGCGGTTATCGCGAGTCTGAGGCCATTCCACGCCCTTTCGCCGACATATGGCGCCTGGTTAATTACGATCGTCAATTCTTCCTCGGGCAACGAAACACCTCCGATTTATTCAGTTGAGGGCTTCCTCAGCGATCTTAGCCTTTTGGGTCAACTGTTCAAGGAGGACCTCTCTCATGGTGTCACAGGCTTTGAGGATCTTCGGGTTAGATATGCTGTAAAACACATTTATCCCCTCGTGTCTAGTAGATACGATTCCCCTCTGCCTGAGAATGGCCAAGTGTTGAGAAAGGTTGGGCTGCGGAATATCAGATAGTTCGACGAGCTCCCCCACAGACTTCTCGCTGTCGCGGAGGAGGTTTATAATCTCCAGACGCTTTGGATGGGTGAAGATCTTGCAGATCTCGGCGTGCATCTCATAAAGTTCCTTATTATCCATATATTAATATTAGAATATTCTAATATATATGAATATCGGCAAATTTACGACCTCGCCCTCTTTATCTCTCTTCTGATGACATCGATGGTTCGGAGCGCATCTCCCTCCTCAACTATGAAACAAGTCTCCGTATGGCTGGACATCATCTCAACCAAGTTTATGCCTTCCATGGCGAGAATATTCCCAAGGTACGCGATGACCCCCGGAGTATCGACTATCTCCACCGTGCTTTTGACGATGATGAAAGCAAGTTTATCCTTTTTATCAAGAACCTTTCCACGGAGAATAGAGGCAATGGACCCCAATTGTCCCTCGTCTACAACCACCGTAAGAGTCTCTATACCCTGGAATACCATGTAAGGACTTTTCAAGCCGGACTGGATCTTTTCCATTAATTCAATTACTGACTGGTCGAACTCGGTTGTTATGACCCCTACATCGTACTTCAGATTCACCTCGCTCTGCGCCAGTATGTTTGAAACTTTGCCCCGCCCTAATTTTGTCATTGAGACGGGATACCTCCGTACCGCGGTAACTACACTTTGAAACTTCACATCGCTACCAAGATCCCTCTTGACATCATCGTAAATGTGTCTAGCAAGGCCACGAAAATTGATCAAACCATTAGACAAATATTCCTCAATGTAAGGATAACTGGACAATAACCTATGAACTCCTTCAGAGATCGTGGTACGCATGGCTAAATATTCCACTGTTGTATAATTTGAGTCAAATATGGAATAAAACTTAAGTAATTGAATCATATATAAAAGTTTCGAAGCTTCATGACAGAACTAAATGCAGTACTGGTACTCGAAGATGGCACTATAGTACAGGGTAATGGTTTCGGTGCCTCCAAAGAAGTCTTTGGCGAGATTGTCTTCAACACGAGTATGGGCGGCTATCAAGAGGCATTGACGGACCCAAGCTACAAGGGGCAGATTCTCATGTTTACCTATCCAATGGTGGGCAACTACGGGGTAAACGAAGGGGACTTTGAAAGTGACGGCATAAAGGCCGAGGGTTTCGTCGTAAGGGAGAACTGCAGTTCGCCTAGCCACAGGGGCGTTAAAGGGACCATTCACGACTTTCTCTTGGAGAACGATACACCAGGAATATCGGGGCTGGACACTCGCGCTCTCACGATAAAGATAAGGAAATATGGCACCATGAAGGCTGCACTGAAAGTATCCGGCGAAGAGATTGATGGCGAGGAACTTCTTAAACGAGCTCGAACGCAGAAGGACATAACTGAACTCGATTTGGTATCGCAAGTCACATCGAAGCAGCCGACGCGGCATCCCAACAAAGGAAAGAAAATCGCTTTGCTGGATTGCGGGATGAAGT
>CBDUVV010000209.1:0-2421 GCA_965370755.1 uncultured archaeon
ACACCGCGCTCTCCCAATTCTCTTATCCTCTGGTAATCCGGTCCAGGGCCTATTACCGGAGAATCGTCGAGCTTAAAGTCGTTGAGATAGACATATGTGCCGCTGGACGCGTGCACAGCTACAAGTGATGCCTGTGGTATGCTATGGGTAATCTTAACAAATTCCACGCTCATGTTGGGGCTTATCCTAAAAGTTCCACCCGGCTCAACGGTATGCAAATTGGCTTTTCTGTTCCCAAGCTCTCTTTTCAACACCTCAATAGTGTATGGCGTTCCGATTATTGGTATGTCCTTGAACTTATCGTAGAAAAGGGCTATAGCGCCTATGTGGTCGAGATGACCGTGGCTCAAGACCATTGCCTTTACGCTACCTTTTATGATAGATATATCGGGTATTATGCCCTTCCCGATGAGCTCTTCGCTCTTCATTCTCCGGATATCTGTATCCTCGTGAATTAACACCCTATCGAGTCTAATTCCTGAATCCAAAAATATTGCATCGTCCCCTTCCCGGAGGTAGGTCATGTTCCTCCCCACCTCACCATATCCTCCTACTCCAATGAATTCCATTCTGTCACCTTCAATTTACAGGAGTTAACCACTCCTGTTAGCGTATTTCTTATAATCTATGCCCCTCGCCTTGAGCCAATCCTTCGTCAGCCCGCTTATGATGACATCCTTCTCCTTCATATTAGTTACGGCATCGGCACCCGTCAAAAACATTGTGATTCTGATCTCGTTCTTTAAATCCTGAACGGCTCTTATCACGTCTTTGTATCCCCTCGAAACGTTCTTAAGGAACGGCAGAGCCATTCCGCAGGCTATCGATCCGAGGGCTAACGCCTTTACGACTTCTATGCCATTTCTAATTCCACCCGAAGTGATCACCGGAAGCTTGGTGCTTTCAAGGCTCTCTATAGTTGACATCACTGTGGGAATCCCCCAGTCCCAGAAGAGTTTTCCACGGCTATCTTCCCTCCTGTAGTGCTCCACGGCTGAAAAGGATGTGCCTCCCACTCCAGAAACATCTATTGCGGAGAAGCCTATTTTCTCCAAGGCTTTAGCTACTTCCCTTGAGATTCCAGCGCCAGTCTCTTTGGCTATTAAGGGTACACCCAAGTCTTTCAGGGGTTCAAGGCCTTCGATACATCCCTTGAAGTTGACATCCCCTTCCGGTTGGAGAGCCTCTTGAAGCGGGTTCAAGTGTATTGCCAAGGCGTCGGCAGAGATCATCTCCACGGCCTTCTTTGCTTCTTTAATTCCATATTCTTCCGTAAACTGAACTGCCCCCAGGTTTGCGATCAAGAATGCGTCCGGCGCAACCTCCCTTGCAATGGAATATGTCTTGACCAGACTTTCGTTTTCCAAGGCTGCTCGCTGGCTGCCTACGCCCATAGGTATGTCAAGTTCTTGTGCCGCAAGCGCCAAATTCTTGTTTATTTCTGTAGCTTTATTATGCCCCCCGGTCATACCGGATATCATAACTGGCATGGCGATTTCCCTTCCCAAGAAATCCGTCTTGAGCTCGATTTCCCTCATGTCCACGCCAGGGAGGGCCGAGTGAACTAATGTTACGTCTTCAAAGCCATTTCCCCTCTTAGACTCCACCCCCTCCTTAAGGGATATCCTGATGTGATCTAATTTTCGAGAATTAATCATTCCAAACCCCGACTCTGGTGCCTATAACATCCTTTCCCGATAAAGCTTTCCTTAGCCTGTCTTTCTCAAGGGCATTGATGATATATGACTCATAACCGTTCTCCGCTAATGACAACAATTCCTCTAACTTCCCCTTTATCCCGCCAGTAGCATCGTTTTTCTCACCGAAGTTGATGGTATCTAGCTCTTGTTGTGTTAGCTCAGGTACAAGCCTAGCTTTTTCTTTGCCGACAATTGATTCTTTCGGATCTTTTGTGAATACTCCATCGACATCTGTCGCTAGGATGATTCTCTCCGGCTTCAATTTCACCGATAAATATGCGACTATTTGATCCCCTGACAGTATGCTGAAATTCAATTCGTCGTCTGCCACTACATCCCCATACAATACGGGCACCATGTCCTTGAAAAGGAGATTTTTAATGGAGCCGAGTTCGAATGATGAAATCCTACCAGAGTTGCACACGGCGACTGCCGATGTGTGAACGGCTACGGCAGGAATTGACCCTTTCACCAACGCCCCAATTACATAAGTATTTAGCTTGGTCATGGCGCTTCGCGTTGCTGCGACACCTTCTAATTGACTGGGACCAACTACTCCAGCATTCAACCCATACTCTTCGGCTACTGGATGCCCGAAACTTCCACCCCCGTGCACTATGATGAGCCCATTTTGAAGTGCCCCAGATTCTTTGATCTCTTTGGCAACTCTTTCAACAGCCCGCTTTCTAATGACGAACTTCTTTGATTTATCTGTTATCAG
>CBDUVV010000210.1:0-2403 GCA_965370755.1 uncultured archaeon
AAAATGAGGTTCAAGTATAATTCCTACTACATAAAGGAGGGTCAGAAATTCGTCTTCAGAGAGGGGCGGAGCAAAGGGATAGGATCGGTTATAAGGATAAGCCGGTGAAACCCAGGCTCCTCATATACCACGCGGACCAGTGCGATCCCAAAAGATGCACAGGGTTAAAGCTCAAGAGATTCAACCTAGTGGAACTGGTTCGAACACCGATGGATATTCCCACCGGTGCCATTCTCCTTAATCCGTTTTCCAAAAAGGCATTGTCAAGGGAGGATACAACACAACTTCATAGAGGCTTAGTCGCCCTGGACTGCTCTTGGAAAAAAGCTAAGGATGTCTTTTCAACGACGGGCAAGAGGACGAAGGGACGGGCACTTCCCCTCCTAGTAGCTGGGAATCCCGTTAACTACGGGCGGATAAGCAAGCTCAGCACGGCCGAGGCCTTGAGCGCATCTTTATATATACTTGGCTATAAGGAAGAGGGGAAGAGAATCCTCTCCAAGTTCAAGTGGGGTGCTTCCTTCTTGAGTTTGAACGCGGAGATTCTGGAAGAATATGCTAGTGCTGGAAGTAGTGAGGAATTGTTGAGAATCCAAAAAGAGTATTTTAAGGAGGTTTTGGATTAAATGGCTAAGTTTCCGGAGGCAGAGAAACGCCTCTTCCATGTCAAAATATGCAAGAAGTGTAGCGCCAAGAACCCGTGGCAGGCAAAGAAGTGCAGGAAATGCAATTCCAAGTCGCTGAGACCTAAGAGAAAGGAAGTCAAGGCGTAGTGCCCTCGAGGTACGCCATATGCATCCTTTGATTCGATTGGTACGACCTCTAACGTCCCTCATGATCGCATTGGCGGTCTTCGTTTCAGCCTTCGTCGGTGTAGGTAGCGAAATATTTCTATTTTCAGTTCCTGTAATGTTGGCTGTGATGGCAGCCTTCTTTTTTGGTTGCGGGGGAAACGTGATCAACGACTATTTTGATTTGGAAAGCGATAGAATAAATCACCCTGAAAGGCCCTTACCCATGGGCGAGGTCACGAAACAAAGGGCAATACAATTGGCTGTAGTTCTATTCGCGATTGCCGGGGCAGCGGCCGTAGTCTTGGGCACCATCTCCGGCTTCCAAGTACTTCTCATCGTTTTAGTAGCGTTCGTCCTACAAATGGCATATGAGAAGAGATTCAAGCGGGAGAAAGTGGTAGGGAATTTTATAATCGGCGTCCAGGTCGCCTTGGCATTTTTATTTGGAGGCCTAGTAGTCAAGGATACTCAAGCTACGGGATTACTTGCTGGGCTGGCCTTCGTCTCCATCGTGGGACGTGAGATAGTAAAAGACATTGAAGATGTGAAGGGGGATGTTGGGAAAAATACCCTGCCGAGGCTCATCGGGGCGACTTGGGCAGGTGCCATTGCTTCAATTCTATTGCTTCTTGCAGTTGTAGGCAGTACGTTGCCGTATGCTATGGGCGTATTTGGAGTGGAATATCTCTACGTTATTGCCGTCGCCGACTTGATCTTCATTGCCTCGGTACCCTTAGTATTCACAAATCCCAATTTGGCTAGGAGGATCATCAAGATTGGGATGTTAGTCGTATTGGTTGCATTTGTCGTGGGCAGAATCTTCGCACCCTAGAACTCGTAGACCTCGGGTCCGTATGAGCTGAAAATGACCATCCTCTTTTTGGGTTTTGTTTCCTTTGATTCATCGTAAAACGATTTATGAGTAAACGAGAGCTCAACTTCCCTCCTCTGGCGAAGCACATCGCTCTCTCCTGCAACGTACTTTTTTGAGAGATGGGTCCCTTTGTTAATGAGCATGCTCCGCAAGCAGAGGGCAATGAGCCAGGCCATCTGCCCATCGCTCCAGTTCACGCTGGATGAGCCGTTCTGAACGTAGACAAAGCTATTACTATTAAGCTTGCCGTAGAGCCACATGTCGCCATTCACATATCCCTTGGCGTGCCTAAGGATTACATTCGCTTCCGGCAGAGACTTGTAGGATTCCCCAGCCTCCTCCGCAGCCCATCTGCTGGAGTAGTTTATGAGAAAGTGGGCTGTGTGTTCTGCATTATTCGCAGTAACTTTCTCCAGCTCCCTGAGGTCCTCCCTGAGGTCATAGTCACTGACCTCGCCAGGGTCTATTTTTACGTCGTATTTGCCAATAAACTTCAGCCGTACATCGTTCTTCACGGCGTATTCTCTGTATGCATCTACGTGACGCCGCATACCGGCGTAGATGTCCCTATAATTAGCACGGTCCTTATGACCCTCGTGGATGACGTTTATGTAACTGTTTTTCGCTCCCAGGGCCTTTAAAGAATGGATAAACCTCATGACGAAAAGACCACCATCAAAATAAGCCTCCTCCCCTTCAAGATTTGTGGAAGTCCGCGTACCGTCAGTCATGTCA
>CBDUVV010000211.1:0-2403 GCA_965370755.1 uncultured archaeon
CCCTTAATTCACACTTTCGGCTTCTGGGGCCTCGGCACAAAATGCTGGGGTAAAATTCTCTAGGTAGGGACTAAACATATCTTGCCAACATCTTGAGTTTTCCAAAGGTTTCCATAAGATAAGCATATAGTAAGCTGCACGAAGTTCGACGAGGCTTAAAGGGTGGCCTTGAAGGAATGGATTTACACTAAGATCGAGTAATATGCAATTTCCCAGGGGTTCAGTCGGGCTTAACATTACATCCCTTAATGCACACTCGGCTGGAATTTACTCTCGCACAAGATATGGTTTCCTGTCAACGTGGAGAAAAAAAGCCCCCGCACCAGGGGCACCATTTGGAGCGGGGGCGTATGGCAAGGTTAAAGGTTGGCCCCTTACCAGGCCGTGAATACACCACGAGTGAGGCTGGTCTTGCCAATTGGAAACATTGCCATTGAGCAGTGACAATCAAGAAGTGGTTGAGAAGCTGAAGGCTGCTCAGTAGGGTGGGGGCCATAAAGAGTGACCCCAAGTAACCTTCACTTTCGATTCTCTACTCATGTCGTCCTGTTTCCCTACGCTGGTATTATCCAGTTCAGGTTATGAGGGTTGCCGCTTTCGCAGCTCTCAGTCTCCGGGCTTTAGTGCCACCCTTCGACACCCCTAACAAGATGACTTTCAGTGAGAAGCTCCAGTGGGCTTCTTGGGGTCAATATGAGTATATCCTACCCTCCACCTGGGGGTCAAGAAGGCAAATTTCACAACCTCAAAGAAATCTATCCCTTTTTCTTGACGATGCTTAATCCTCCAAATGTCTCTTTCCTGGTCGATCCGTTGCTCATTCAACCAACGAAGGAAGCCAGCTCTTTAGAATGCACGTGGACATATGGGCATCTAGAATTGCTTTGCGAGTCTCCTCTGATAAGCCCTCATCAGCCTCAGCCGCATACTTTGCACTATCGGCTGCCTGCTCCACTTCGATAACGTGTTCAATGACGGCTTGATTGTCTGCATCCTCCAAAGCATTGAGAGCCTTCAACGACTTTCTTCTAAACTCCTTGACCACGGCATACAGTACAGGCGAGGCTCCGGTGTCCGTTTCCACCGCTGCCATTGCCTGACCGACCTGCCTGTCAATCTGATCAAAATCTTCGGGTATCGTTAACATCAGAACACCTCCGGTGTGTATATGTTCAGCCAATCCATTCATGTATTTTCTGTCGATTGGATAAAGAAGAATAACTCCGTTCCTGAAATAGTCAATTGGGAAAACTACTATTTTGAGCCAACAAAAAAGCGGGGCTGAAGCTCCGCAGCGTTCTTTCAATTATGAATAGCCAAATCAGGACCCAGACATTGTAGCTTCGATTTTATCCCGGGAAACGGTCAAGGCCTTTTCCAGGTTGTCAAGATTTGAATTCACTAGGAGGGTCCCGTGGTGGAGCAACCTATCCTTTCTGATATATTGGGCGTTTCCTGATATTTTCCTATCTTCGATAGCCACGTCGTTTCGGCTGTTAAAGGCGGAGGTCACGCCAATATTGTGAATGGCTTGGATGACAGGGTCGGTGAATTTCTGGAAGTTAAAGGCGCGGTCGCCGGTCCGGTTTACTATGAAGGTGAAGTTCAAGTTCCCTAAGTCATGCTAGACTGCTCCCCCTCCGGAAAGTCTTCGGACTACATGGACCTTATTCTGCTTGACAAAATCCAGGTTGATCTCTGCGATGGTATTCTGACCCGTGCCCACTATGATGGACGGCTCGTTCTGCCACAAAAGAACATACTCCTTATCCTTCGGCAAATGCGTCAGTACATATTCTTCCAGTGCCAAGTTAAAGTAAGGGTTGGTGGATTCATTTCTTATATAAATCATCTCTTCTGGTCTCCAAAGATGTCAAAGTTCTACGTCTACTTCCTGCCAGAGGGATCACAGGGCTTCCCGTTGTCTGGAAGCCCTGAAAGAAACCTCCCGTTTTTTCCATTGCATAACACGCCCGCGGACCTGAGACAACATAACTGAATTACTCCTACCTTTTTGGTTGACCTCCCATCACCCAATAACACCCGGTTCTCTCACCCAAAGTGGATGATCTGAGTACGGAAATACTGTATGATAAGCGGCCTGCGATGAGCTATACGGTTTGATAGTTTTGCCCTTTCCGAGTTACAGGTTATAAAATTTCTGTTGGATTCAGTAGACCTTGTTAGATGAGAGAGCTCACCAGTGGCGTTAAACAGCCGATGAAGCTTGCCGACATGGTCTTGCTGAACGGCAAAATCGTAACCGTTGATGCTAAGAGGCCTGAAGCAGAGGCGCTTGCCATTCATTAAGTGGAATACTCTATGATCTCGCAAGTCAGTTGCTTTTCTGCTAAATAGCTCCTCTCCTCGTCAATTTATACGAATTACTTAGGAGACTGAAAA
>CBDUVV010000212.1:0-2298 GCA_965370755.1 uncultured archaeon
CCTCCGCCCCATCCGTAACTAACACCAAACCGTCGTTTTTGAACTTGGATAATACAATATCGAGCTGATTTGAAATCTCCACGTCCGAGGTCACACCGACTTCCTCGTCGCCTATTAGGGCTGCGATTTCTACTTCAACTCCCTGCTCCTTGAGATCGTCCCCTATTTTCACGGCCTGGAAGAGAGCATTTGTATCCGCTTCAGTGGGATCGGCGATGCCCAATTTTAGAGCAGTGTCCAGGATTCTTTCCCTACCGATAACTGGCCCCTTCTCCCCAGCTTTCAGAAAGATATCCGCGTCCCTATCGACGCATACGACGAGTACCCTCTTAAGTTCCATCGGATTTACCCAACGGAGTTTATGGGTTGCTCACCATAAAAACCTTATTAATATGACCTAGACCAAGTCGAATCTTCTCAGTAGGTATATATCACCAAGTCCGAGTTTCTCTCCCTTCTTGAATCTCTCGTATACCGCCTTGGCTTCGTCTTTGAGTTCTTTCTCGTTTCTTATGGCCGAGCCGGTATCTAGGCTCCTCAGGTCGTGCTCGATTTCCTTGGCTCTTTCTGTGAGAGAGTTGTTTTCTGCTTTTGATTCATCAATCTTTTGTGAAAGAACCACTCTCTCTGAGTTAAGGGCGTCGATTTGGGCTTCCAACTCCTTAATTTTTTTCACGGATTCCAAAAATTTCTCGTGGTGGACTTGTGACTCCTTTGAGGCCTCGATTATTGAATTATGGATCTTTTTTGAGGAAGTCCTTAGCTCATCTATCTTGGAGGACAGGGAGATTAAGTCCTTATATTCGTTGAGCTCAGAATTTAGCTTCTCGATGTTAGAAACGAGCTCGTCCTCCCGCTTGCTCTTGAGGACGCTGGTTTGAAGCTTCCATTCTAACGAGTCCCTAAGGGCTTGAAGTTGCTTGAAGTCTTTCTTGGGGAGGCCCTCGGATAGAGAGTGGTATTCCGAAACGAGTTCCTTTACTTTGGCATTAAACGAATCCCGCTGTTTTTTATAGTTTTTAACCTTCTCATTCAAGGCATCCCTCTGTGCCTTGAACTTGTTTGCATCAGTGTTCCAGATTCTTATGGAGTTTATTAGCTCCCTCCGTTTAAACGATGTCTCTCCCAGAGCATTCTTTTTGGCCGCAACTTCCTTCCGTAACTGGGTAATCTCAGCATTTATCTCCCGGATTTCTTTCTGTAATGTTTCTAGGTCCTGGTTCAATATGTGGGGTAGGACCTCTCTTAGGTCCTTCTTTTTGATCACCACATCCGCTTTTTTGTCCAGCACCGGTTTTGAATTGAAAGCTATGCCAAGACCAGCCTTTTCAAGCATCGATATGTCGTTAGCGCCATCGCCCACAGCGACGCATTCATCCAGCGGGACACCGGCCTTTTGGGCCAGTTCCTCAAGAATCTTCCCCTTGGCGCCCTCTTCTATCACGGGTCCAACCACTTTTCCTGTGACCTTACCATCTTTTACAACGAATTCATTGGCGATGGCGTAGTCCAGGTCTAGGGCATCCTTAACTCTATTGGCGACAACATCGAACCCACCGCTCACCACGGCCACCTTAATTCCCCGTCTTTTCAGAGCAGAAATAGTATCGCTGGCTCCTTTCATGATGGGAATTTTGGCTGATGCATCACGAATCTTTTCCATCTTGAGGCCTTTCAGTAGTTTCGTGCGCTTGAGCAAAGCCTCCTCGAAGGATATCTCACCTATCATGGCCTTCTTGGTAATCTTGGATATCTCTTTCTCTTTCTTCACTAGTTTCCCAAACTCATCAAGGGATTCTCCAGCTAGGAGGGTGCTGTCTAGATCGAAGACCACAAGTTTCATGATTGCTTTCCTCTTGAAGTCGATGCTTCAGAAAAACTTGAAATATTCATAAGCTTTCTTGCCATCGAAACTGAACTCCACTTCGTTGAATCCTTTCTTTAACTCTATTACATTTTCTTTAACTTTTTCAACTTTTTCCTTGTTGATTATAAGACGTTTATAGAAATCAGCTATTTCCTGCATCTCGCTTTCCCGCATACCCAGCCTTGTGAGCTCCTGGGTACCCAGCCTTATGCCCGATGGGTCCTTGGTCTTCATGAGATCATCCCAGGGTAACAGATTTTTATTGATAATTATGTTTGCCTTTTCCAAGGTAGTGGCCACATGTGTTCCGCCCCCAATCTTTGATACGTCCGCGACCACTTGATGAGACTCCGTAAACCCTTTTGACTCGCAGAGTACATCGAAGCCGAATTCATGTAAGGATTGGGCCAGAGCTTTGGAGTTTTTTATGA
>CBDUVV010000213.1:0-2285 GCA_965370755.1 uncultured archaeon
CATTGCGTCTCCTCGAAGGCCCCCATTGGTGACGTCGCTTAGGGCATGAACTTCGCCGAGCAACCCTTTATCTATAAGCATGTTGCAGGCGTGCATGAACTCCACGTTCAGGGTCTCCTTTAGCACATCGAAGTGGCCATTATATATCGCAATGGTCGTAATCGTCCCGCCGCCGCTCCCCAGGGTGGCGAGGATCACGTCGCCCACTTCAGCGTTCCTCCTGGCGCGGGGGAGCCCTGTCGAAGTGCCCACTGCACCCATAGCTCCCACTAAACGATCTCCCAAAACCATATCCCCCCCTATTCTTAGGGTGCTTCCAGCAATGAGAGGCGTGTCTATTAATTCACCCACCGCCGACGCTCCCGCTGTATAGTCGAAGAGCTTACCAACGTCGCCATCATCACCCAAGTGTAAGTCGCTTACGAGAGCCCTTGGTCTTGAGCCCATCACGTATATGTCCCTTGCGCATGCCCGCGCAGCATGAAAGCCTGCCAAGAATGGAAAATCGCTCAGCCTGGAGTGCATGCCGTCGACGGCTAGAGTGATGTAACCTTTCCCTTCGACTACGCCGGCGTCGTCCTGGTCGCGAGAATCCACCACTGCCCCCGTTTCACCGATGATCTCGGCTAGGCTCCTGTGAACAAAGAAATCTCCCTCGCCCCTTGAGCCTACCCCGAATTCTCCCATGCCAACCCCTGCCTTTGGATAGCCCAAGAGACGTCTAAGGAAGTCATCTTTTAACTCGGAGTGCTCCTGGGACGTCGTCACCTCGTCCAGCACTGCCTTTGAAAACTCCCTCCTTTTTTTCAAGTCCCAGTCCTTGAACTCCGCCATCATCTTGGAGAGTCCGTCGACGATGGCCTCCTCTGAGAATCCCCAAATCACGCGCCTCCTGGCGAAGCCCTCAAGGTCCATAGAAGGTAATCAATGAGTGTCATCTTAAGGATTTCGAAAGATGGTACAGTGAATTTGTCTCTTGTTAAACGACCTGTAGTCTAGGATGGTGGACAAAAAAATAGTTGCATTTATTGGCATCGTTTTTGTGGCGGGAATTTTATTATTTTTGAATTCACCAACTCAAAAGACGTCTGATGTTGTCGACGCCGGTGAACTCAGAATCAGTGTCTTCAAATCCCCGACTTGTGGGTGTTGTAACGGTTGGGTGGAGTATTTAGAGGAAAACGGTTTAAAAGTTATTACCGTAAACACTCAAGATATGTCCTCCATAAAAGAGCAGTATCAAGTTCCAGAGGAAATGGAAAGCTGCCACACTGCGGTTATCGAAGACTACTTTGTAGAAGGACATGTACCTGTTGAAGCAATAAAGAAGCTCATAGAAGAAAAACCAGCTATTAAGGGCATCGCACTGCCTGGAATGCCCATAGGTGCACCCGGAATGCCGGGTCCAAAGACCAGCCCATTTGAGGTATACGCAATTTCGGATGACGCGCCCTCAGTTTTCTTTATAGGTTGAACCTGATTTTAGCTGTCTTCAAGTGTCTCTAGAACATTTGTGTTTGATTATTACTAGGAGTAGGATAGTTGCTCCGGAAAAACCTAGCGTGATTGTCCAGATGTCAAAACCCCTCAATAGCCCTGTCGCCACGCCACCGACTAACATACCGGTTCCGACATTTTTTGCTAGGGGCCCTTTGCCCGTGGACTTGCTACTCAAGGATCTTTACCTCTATTTCAGGAGTTCTTTCCTTCTTACTAAATATATGCCAATATTAATATCCTTCAGGCCCAAATAACTTCGGTGACCATGAGACTTGGAGCCATGAATAATCCGGAGAAGGACGTCCTAAAAGAGATTAAAACTATTGGGGAGATGGGTTTCGACTTTTTAGAGATCGCAATAGAGGGCCCTGGGGCATATCCTGAGATGCTCATGGAGAAAAAAGCCGATGTGCTGGATGCGCTATCGTCATACGACCTGGATTTAATCGCCCACTTGCCCTGGTTCTTTGAGATAGGCCATCCCTATGAACTTGTCAGGGATGCATACATGAAGGAGACCGCAAAGGTGTTGGAGGCGGCTGCCGCTTTAGGAGCGGAAACGCTGGGCCTCCACATCAACGTTCCCAAGGGAAGGTTTCCGGATAAACTGAAAGGGAACATAACCGCTTTGAAAGAGGTTAAAAAACGAGCGGATGACTTGGGAGTTGGGCTTTGCGTTGAGAACTACGATCTTGGCACATTCGACTTAGAGGAGTTCAGAAGAATCCTTGAATCTGGCGTTGACTTCCTGTGGGATATCGGCCACGCCAACATGGGACTAGCAA
>CBDUVV010000214.1:0-2280 GCA_965370755.1 uncultured archaeon
TGGCTCCCTTAATCCTATTGAAAATCAACATGACGAAAATACTCTTCATGGATTTCAAAAAGACCGATACATACCGGGCTCTGAGGGAATGGAGGGTTCATAAATCGCTGGGGGGCTGAGTTAACTCGAGAAGTCTTTAAGTGCCCTCTGGCCGCTCTCCGGTTCGTAACCCTCCTTCAGTTCCTGTAGTATGCGTCTCATTCTTCTCTCCTTATGGTAGCTGCTCCAGTAGACGCCCTCGTCTCTGGTCCCTTTGGTCATGAGAATCACCACCTTGCCGGCCCTTGCCCTGCCGGTCCGCCCTCTCCTCTGGATGGAGCGTATCTCACTAGGAACAGGCTCGTAGAAAACGACAAGGTCGACCTTGGGTATGTCTAGCCCCTCCTCAGCCACCGACGTAGCGACTAGAACGTTATATACGTCTCCTCTAAAGTCCTCGAGGATCTCAAGTTGTTCTTTCTGACTCAGCCCCTTGTCGTTGTCTTTTGATGCCTGACCCACGAAGCGAACCGGTTTAATCCCTTCTAGTTTTCTCAAGGCGGTTGTTATCATTTCAGCAGAGTCGCGGTAGTGAGCGAATACGATTATCTTTTTATCATGAGCAGCCTCATCGCGGATTAAATCCAAGAGGGCGTTAAGTTTTGGGTGGTTTATCTCCGATGAAAAGTTCTCAGCCAAGCGCATGGCCCTGATGAACCTTGCCTCTTTCAGCAGGCCCTTCGCAGCTCGCGTATTCTGTTTCTTGAGTCTTTCAAAATATTTTATCAGGGTCTCAAGTCCCTGGGTTTCAAGAAGCTCCGAGGCGTGAGACAAATTTATACACGCAACCACTCCTGAGAGCATGGAATAGAGCATAGGGGCATCTCCTTCGGATAGTTTTTCTTGTATCTTTTGTCGAAGTGCGAGGAGGTCCTTCTTCGAGACCTTGGCCCCGGGTGGGATTTGGGCACCCATGGACCTAAGGGACTTTACCCTCTCCCTCAGAAGCTCGTTGAGCAAGCCCTGTATCTTCACCATAGGCTCCGGCAGTGTCACGTGCTTCCAATCTATCCTCATGCCCTTCACATAGGGCTTTACATCCGGGTCTCCATCGGTCCTTATTTCTATGTTTTCTATATGGAGACGTTCTTTGACCTCGTCTATCTTGGATTTCTCACTACCTGGTGAAGCGGTCAATCCCAATATGAGGGGCCACTTGGAGGTCTCCATGTATTCGTGGGCAATCAGGGAATAAGGATAATCACCCGTGCACCTATGAGCCTCGTCGAAGATGACGAGGGATGTGTTTGTCAAGGCATATCTGCCGTTTGCCAAGTCGTTTTTGACCACCTGAGGCGTTGCGCAGACTACCGTGGACGTCCTCCAGAGATCCTCTCTCTCAATGGGTGGCGTATGACCCGTAAATGCATTTATCGATTCCTCGGGCAAATTCAAAAACCTGCGGAAACTATTGGAATGCTGATTCACCAGCGGACGGGTCGGGGAGAGCATCAGTACAGAGCTCTCTGAGAAAAGGCGGAGTCTCTCTGCGGCCTCAAGGATCGCGATCACGGTTTTGCCCAAGGCTGTTGGGGCCACAACAAGAGTATTTCCCGTCAGTGCCTTTTTCGTTATTGTTTCTTGGTATCGGCGAGACTCAATGGTGGAGTCCTTTATAATCGGATGAACCACGAACATGCAATCAAAATATGTGGCTTGATTAAATAGATTGTTGCCCTAGTACTCGAAGACTGTAAAGCCGGGTATTCTCTGGAGGAGCATGCCCTCCAGAACAAAGGGGTTGTATTGTTTTGCCAGTTTCACAGCCTGATCCAGCTTGTAATCCGATTCGGCATAAACCTCAAAGAGCAAATCTCCTTTGGCTACCTTGTGGCCCTTGCTCGCGTGTAGTAGGACGCCTGCGCCTTTGTCTTTCGGTGATCCAGCGGCTCTAGCTATATTCACTATCGACCTATTCTCAATGGCGGTGACGTAGCCTCGATTCTGGGAATGAAACTCCTCTTTGTATCCGCCGATAACGATATCATCGGATTTCATCTCCTTATCCCCGCCCTGTTCGCCTATGATTTCTCGCATCTTCTTAAGAGCTTTTCCTGAGTTCAGATACTCCAATGCTGCCTCCTTCCCATTTTGGGCTACGCCTCCGGCCTCCAAGAGAATACCGGCTATGTCTGTGGACTTTTCAATTAGGCTACTGGGCCCTTGACCTTCTAGGGCACGGAGTGCCTCTCTGGCCTCAAGGGCGGGACCGATCGCTCGCCCAATGGGCTTGTCGCCATA
>CBDUVV010000215.1:0-2275 GCA_965370755.1 uncultured archaeon
TATTTTAAATCGATGTAGTCCAGGAGGCCGGAGGGTGTACCCACGCAGATAAATGAAACTTCACTATCCTTTATCCCCCCGATATCAGTTGTCGCGTGTAACTTCCCCTTCGCCAAGGCATCCTGAAGGAGTTCTTCCAAGCCTGCCTCGTATATGGGGGTGATCCCTTGATTTATCTTCTCTACTCTCTCGGAATTTATATCCACACACGTGACTTCATGTCCCAGCTTGGCGAAGCATGCACCTGTAACCAAACCCACATAGCCAGTACCAATAACGGATATCTTCATAGCCCTAGTTCCTCATCCTTTATCAGGGCCCTTTTTAATTCCTTCGTTACCTCAACCCCTTTCTTAGTGCGTAAAATACTCCTCACGGTCTCATGAACCTCCCACGGGAAAATGACCCATGCCGGTGTCTCCAATACGAAAAGGTCCGGCGTGAATTTGGACGCCGGTTTCTTCACCAATGTGGCCACAAAGACTGGGCCTGCACGCCGCTCCCTGAGGTGATTTATTGCGGTGAGAAGGCTCTCTCCGGTGTCCGCAATATCATCGACGAGAAGAACCTTTTTGCCCGTGACATCCACCTGGGTCGGATGCGTAATGATGGGTTTTTCTTTGGTCTTAGCGACCTCGTCGTAGAACTTGACCCGCATGGTATACAATTCATCGTTATCCAACATATCGCTTAAGATTCTGGCCGGTACCCATCCGCCTCTGGCTATCCCTATGATCAAGTCGCAAGCAACCTTGTCCCCCTTAATAGTCTTAGCAAGGGTTTCACACTGTTTTTGTATGTCATCCCATGACAAGCGCAGATAATCCATGATCAACACGAAATCGTTTTAACTGATGGTCTTTGTTTCTCCAGATAAAAATCTTATCGACGGTTCCACATTAATGTTAAATATATATTATTTACACCTTACCTCCTTGTTATGAAACCTTTTATCGTGGCAAGCACAAGACCTGAGCTGATCAAGCTTGCACCGGTTTTACGCGAATTCGACTCAAAGGGCGTTGAATATATTTTCATCACGACGGGGCAACATTACGATGCGGCCCTTTTTCATAAGTTCGTAGACGATCTGGAGTTGAGGAAACCAGACCATGATATCGAGACCGGTTCTGGTTCTCAGGCCTACCAAACCTCAGATGCCTTGTTGAAATTGGAGAAACTTATGATGGAGGAGAAGCCAGACGTCGTCATCGCTGAGGGCGATACAAACTCTGTTTTGAGCACGGCTCTAGCTGCGGTTAAGCTACATCAGCCTTTCGCCCATGTAGAGTCCGGCCTACGAAGTTTCGACATGCACATGCCCGAGGAGGTAAACAGGATAGTCGCTGACCACTGCTCTCAGGTCCTCTTCGCCCCCACAGATGGCGCTGGATTAAATCTCCTCAATGAAGGCATACCACCGGATAGAATCCATATAGTCGGGAACACCGTGGTAGACGCCGTCCAGCAGAATATGAGACTAGCGAAAAGCAAATCGGCCATTGAGTTACCCACTGAATACGCTCTTCTGACACTCCATAGAGCTGAGAATGTCGATTCTAGAGAAGGTTTATCGAACATAGTTGAGGCGTTATTGAAGCTTGATTTTGAGGTATTATTCCCCTGTCATCCCAGGACGATGAAGATGCTCAAAAAATTCGGTCTATTTAAAAAATTGGGGGAGCAAAGCAATGTAAAAATCACCGCGCCTCTGGGTTACTTCGATTTCATCCATGCCATGTCTCGGGCAAAGGTGGTCCTGACCGACTCCGGTGGAATCCAAGAGGAGTCTTTAGCCCTACACGTTCCCTGCCTCACACTGCGCGACACCACGGAACGGCCCGAAAGCGTCACTTCGGGTGGGAACATCCTCGTTGGCACAGACCCTAAAAACATAATAGAAAAATCGGAGATGGTTTTAGGCGACAAAAAGCTTTACTCGCGTATGAAACAGGCTAAGAATCCCTTCGGAGATGGCAAGAGCGGGAAAAGAATAGTGAAAATCCTTACTGATCTGCACAGCGATGGAAAGCTTGCATTCTCCACCCCCGATTTCAAAGGAGGTTTCTGGAAGAGAAGGCTCGTTGCTGTGGACTCAAGTATCGCAGGAAAGAGGATTAAAGATCTGGAGATGACAGTATTCAAACTGATGGTGGACGGGGAAGAGAAGTACCCCCACGGCGATACGGTGTTGAAGAAGGGGCAGTTAATAGAAATACGCTCTTAGATTGGGAAATCCAGGAACTTCTGCATAACCTCGACCATCCTCTCATTG
>CBDUVV010000216.1:0-2247 GCA_965370755.1 uncultured archaeon
GTTTGGAGCTGGCTCATGGGCTCTTATGTAACGAGCTTCCTTAAGGTGCACAAATACTCGAAGAGCGCACAAAAGGAGGCCAATGACCTTTTAAATCCCCTTATAGTCGGGCATTCGAAGGAGGTTGGGCTCGGATCCATCTCGGAGATATTCGACGGCGACCCTCCTCATCATCCAAGGGGATGCATATCCCAAGCGTGGAGTGTTGCTGAGGTTTTGAGATGCTACGTGGAGGACATCCAAGGCACGAGACCCCCTCACGAGGGCAAATGGTGCCCGGATTAATATAGTTCGAGGAGTATTTTGATATCATGCCCTCCATAACACTGGGCTTTGAGGTCCACCAGCCCCTGCGGTTGAACAGAACCTTCAACCAGGATTACTCCAAGGGCAAGGACCTAGGCGAGCTCTTCGATATCTACTTCAACAATTCTTGGAATGGGGATATCCTTGAGAGGGTGGCGGAGAAGTGCTACATCCCTGCTAATGAGATCATCCTTGAGAACATAGAGAACCATAAGCCCCATTTCAAGGTGGCATACAGCCTAAGCGGCGTATTCATCAAGCAGTGTGAGATGTGGCAACCGGACGTTCTCGAATCTTTTAAACAGTTGGCCGAGACTGGATGCGCCGAGTTTTTGGACCAGACATACTACCATTCCCTAGCCAGCCTCTTCAAAGAAAGAGGGGAATTTGTGGAACAGGTGCGGATGCACAGGGAGCTTATGAAGGATTTTCTCGGGGTCGAGCCTAAGGTCTTCGAGAACACCGAGTTCCTCTACAATAACTCCATTGCAAAATCTGTGGAGGACATGGGATACAAGGCGATGTACACCGAGGGGGCTGAGAGGATACTGGGCGATCGGTCTCCAAATTATGTGTACAAGGCGAAGGAGTCCGGTCTAAAACTGCTCTTGAAGAACTACCAGCTCAGCGACGATGTGGCCTTCAGATTCTCTGCGGAATGGTGGAACGAGTATCCCCTAACGGCTGACAAATATGCTGCATGGCTAGCCGGCTGCGAGGGAGACTGCATCAACCTCTTCGTGGACTATGAGACCTTCGGCGAGCATCACTGGGAGGAAACGGGCATCTTTGATTTCCTCCGCTGGCTCCCAGGCGAGATCCTAAACTACTCCAATTTGGAATTTGCGACACCCTCTGAGGTTGTGGAGAATAACTATGCGGTGGACGAGATCGATGTGGACGATTTTTCCACGGTATCCTGGGCGGACATCGAGCGGGACACCGGTGCTTGGCTGAGCAACGACATGCAACGCACCTGCTACGATGCCATCAGAAGGATGGAGGGCTTTGTTAAGAGCGCGCAAAACGAGAAGCTCTTGGAGTACTGGCGAAACTTCCAGATAAGCGACAGCCTCTACTACATGTTCACCTCCGGCGGGGGACCTGGTATAGTCCATGGTTACTTCAGCCAGCAGACCCCCGTGGAGGCCTTCCATTCATTTACCGCCATCCTCTCCGACTTCCAAGAGCAGGTCGCAAAGAGGCTTAAGGGAAAAGAGAAGCAGGCGGCACGCATGCTGCGCCTCGTAATACCCGACAGGGCCATGCACTACTATGTGGATGGTGTCTACACGGGCATCTCGGCCCATGGCATGGAAGAGCTGAGGGATACCCTGGGGATAGTTCCCTCCGAATCCATCCAATTCCACCTTAGAAGTCGCGACCTTGAGAACTGGTTGGGATACACTATTGGCGATGAGGTTCTCGCAAAGCGTGTCGGTGGCCTGAGGGAATCCGAGCTAGATCCAGAGGATATCAGATATAAAATTCGAGAATACGTAGCAAAACGATGCGCCGAGCTACGGGGTAAAAGGAAAGGAGATTAACTCTGCTTTGAGACCTTCTCCAATTCATCTAGGCAGGCGCTAACCGTGTACTTCTCGGGCATTATGTCCACCTTAACACTATGTTCCTCTAGGGTTTTCGCCGTCAGCGGCCCGATGGCGCATACAAAAACTTCGTCCATTTGTTTCCGTATATCTTCTCCCAGATAGTCGAAGATGTTTGCTGTGGTCTGCGAGCTCGTGAATATCACAGCTTCCAAATCGCCTTTTTTTAGGGCTTCCGAGAACGCGTCCATGCCGGATTTATCCATAGGAACCGCGGTGTCGTATAGGGGAACCTCTGTTACATCGGCTATCTTTTTGAGCTCCTCTACCAATATTTCGCGGCCTATGGCCGCCCGTGCCACGAGGATCTTATCTCCCTTGGCCTCCTGGA
>CBDUVV010000217.1:0-2235 GCA_965370755.1 uncultured archaeon
CGGAGCGGAGCTCTGATATATCAGTTATAACAGCATCTGGCGTATCCTCCTCTGAGGAAGGCTCATCATCGCTGAACTTGCCCTGCATAACTCTAACAGCAAACATGCCCACCATTTTTGCACCGGCGATGTCGGTGTCCAGCCTATCCCCAACCATCACACATTCTTTCGGCTCGAGGCCAGCTCTATCCATGGCATTTTCAAATATCTCAACGTGAGGCTTCTCGTACCCCACATCCTCCGAAGTTGCCACGATTTCGAAGACATGATGTAGGCCCAAACCTATTAGCTTTTCCCACTGTTTGACTGCAAGCCCATTTGATATAATGCCCAACTGATATACTCCCTTCAGGGAGAAGAGGGTCGGGATGACCTTGGGATAAGGACGAAGATAGCCGACTTTCGTCCTCTCGTAGGCTACAACACCGGAAGCTACTATCTTAGGGTTCCACTCCAACTTTAACTCCTCTAGGAGCCTGTCATAATGTTTCGAATAATTAGATCCATACTTGGTTATTATGCGCTCCAGGAGCCCGTAGGCGACCTTCTCGTTCTCTACAGGTAGCCCAGCATCAACCATGGCTTGAATCGCATTCTTTCTCGCCATTGTGCTGAGTTTAGTGCTATCGTAAAGGGTATCGTCAATGTCAAAGAAAACCCCTTTGAACATAGGTCTACATGAACCACTGCAGATATAAAAATTTATAGAATAAAGTGAGGCTCCGAGTTAAGAGGATTTCCCCCGGTTCAATTAGTGCCGTCTAGAACCATTTTTTGAGGCTCTCTTGCTTTCTGCCATCTTTGAAGTAATCCCTAGAGTATCCCATGGCTTCGATTATCCTGATCACAGCTGGCAGAATCTGGTTCTCTATGTAGTATTCGGGGTCGTAATCAGCCAGGGTGGCGAGCTCAACCGGAATAGCCCTCTCGGATATCATCTTTCCTCCCTTGGTGATCACATATCCTATTATCATTCCTGGGGTAACCTCGACGCCACTTTTTGCGAGTTTTTTGGCAGCCAATACGTGGGGCTCGATGTTTTTGTAGCTCGAGATGCTCTTGGTCAGCTGCGTATAGATTGTAATGTCCTCCATGGTTAGCTTGCGCTCTCTGATGTCCTCGATGACGCCCCTCACTATTCTGGCCGCCTTCTCCGGCGAGGCGTGCTTGAGCAGGACCATGAGAACTTCTTGCTGGGTCCTTCTCGCTATGGGGGCCCAATCGCGCCTCACAAACTCCAGCCCCTTCACCAGTATTTTGTCGTTTTCGTCGATTAGGGCATACCGTTTCTTAGTGACGAATATCCCCCTCTTGTAGAACCCCTCATAGCCGAGCTCGAGGATTCCCGGTAAGGTTTTGTTGACTTTCTCTAAGAACTCCATGGCGATCCTCTTTTTTTCCTTGGGGGCGACCACGAAGAGGGAATCCGTATCCCCATAAACCACCTCCAAACCGAAGTCTTTTTCGGCTATGTCCATAACTCTCTGGATGTACGTCCTGGCGAAAGTGGCAACGCTTTCCGCGCATTCTCTCTTATACCACCTTGCCCTGGGATAGCCCATGTAACCATAAAAGCTATTTGCCAATAGCTTGAGGGCTCTTTGCTCCACATCCAAAATCCTCTTTTTTGTAGCATCTTTCTCTTCCTTCATCTTAGCTTTCAAAGTAGCCCGACGTTCTACGAGGTCCTTTAAGATGGCGGGGATGAATCCTTTTCTGTCTTTCCTGAAGGCATAGTCGAAGCCGGGAACCTTGTTGTCCTCTCCGCCCACTACGAGGGTAGATGGATCAATGTTATGGGTCACGATGATACTGGGGTACAAGCTTCTGAAATCGAAGACAGCAATATTTTCTGATAAGCCCCTCTTAGGGTCTTTTACATAACCACCGGCGTAACTGGATTGGGCACGAATCGCATATTCCTCTCCTCCCACTCTATTCGGAACGAGCTCGTTTCCATCGGAGGCCCTCTTCATGAGCAGCCACTCGACAAGCTGCCCGGACGTCATCCTGGAAACGTCATGTAATGGTTGTTTTATCAGTTTGGTTAATTCAAAGTATACGGGAATGAATTCTTCTCCAAGTTTCAATGCGACATCTGAGTCGCCCATTGAGTACTCAACGAACTCGTCCAATTTATCCCCTCCGTGATCCCAGTATTGCCAGAGCTCTTTATTCGGTATCTTTTCTTTGTGGATGCCCAAGACCTCCCTTACAACGTTTTCCAATACGTAG
>CBDUVV010000218.1:0-2186 GCA_965370755.1 uncultured archaeon
TATTCTGGGAGTCTGCACTTCCACAAAGCCCATCTTCCTGAAGTAGTTCGCCCCCTCTGCAAGGGCTACGTCCCTTATCTTGAAAATGGAGATTATCTTGCTTCTTCTGAGGTCCATTGTACGGTGGTCCAGCCTTGTATCCAAGTTGGCATCTACCCTGCCTGTAGGATCCAAAGGAAGGGGCGTTGCAGCGGTGTTCAAGACCTCGATCTCCTTGGGGATGATTTCATAGCCCCTCGGCGCCTTCTCCTGGGCTTGGACCTCACCCACCACCGAAATCACACTCTCCTTAGGCAGCCCGCTAGTGGCATCGAAGACCTCCTCTGGCACATATTTTTTGGGGAGGGTCACCTGCACTAGGCCACCTTTGTCCCTAACCAAAACGAATCTAAGGCCACCCAAGTTTCTGATATCATGAACCCATCCGGCTATCCTAACGGTCTCTCCATTCCTTCTCGAATCGATCTCGTTGGAATACAATCTCTTTTCCATCTACTTCATCCTCTTCCTGACACTCTCTGCGTGGCCTTTAAGCCCCTCTGCTTCTGCGAGGGTAACCACTACCGCGCCTAGCTTTTTAAGTCCTTCCTTATCCGCCTCCTGCACTGAGATTCGTTTCATGAAATCATATACACTTAACCCCGAAAATACTCGCGCATATCCCATGGTAGGAAGTACATGATTCGTTCCGGTAGCATAATCTCCCAAGGGTACAGGAGAGTACTCACCTAGGAATATCGATCCAGCGCTGTTTATACTTTCAAGCAGACTTCTTGGCTCCTTCACCAGCAATTCCAAGTGCTCCGGTGCGTAGTCGTTAGAAAACCTTACGGCTTCCGCCAAATTCTCTGCCAGGAAAATGTAACCATTCTTCTTGAGAGACTCGGTTCCCTCTTTTCCATTAGAAATGAATTCGTCCAAATTCTCTGCCACCTTTTTTGCTAGTTCCTTAGATGGCGTGACGAGGACGCTACACGCATCTGGATCATGCTCCGCCTGAGCGATCATATCCGAAGCGATGTACTCAGGGTTTGCCTCTCCATCGGCAATAATCAGGACCTCGCTTGGACCGGCAGGCATGTCCGTCGAAACTGAGCTACTCACCGCGTCTTTGGCAGCTGTGACATAGATATTGCCTGGACCGACGATCTTCTCAACCTTTGGGATAGTTTCTGTGCCAAATGCCATGGCGGCTATGGCCTGAGCACCCCCTACTTTGTATACCTCATCACACCCTGCTATCTTGCAAGCGACGAGCACCGAGGAACTCGCCCTCCCTTCAGCGTCTGGAGGCGTGACACATATTATCCTTCTAACTCCTGCCACCTTGGCTGGTATGACCGTCATCAGAGCGGTAGATGGATAAGAAGCACGTCCACCCGGAATATAGCAACCTGCACTGGCAATGGGCCTTCTTATCTCCCCCAACTTGATACCATCCCTTTCGTAATTCCACTCCTCAACGAGCTGGCGCTGGTGGTAGTCCATTATGTTGTCCTTGGCCTTGTTCAATGCCTCCACTATCTTTGCATCCACATCCTTTCTGGCGTCAGCGAACTCCCCCTCCGAAACCTTAAAATCCTCCAAGGTAACACCGTCGAGCTTCTGCGTGTATCTTATGAGGGCTTCATCACCTCGCTCTTTCACATCCTCAACTATCGGTTTTACCCTCTCGATAGCTTCCTCGAAGTTTGCTTTCCTTTCAATTAGCCGACTACGCTCGCTCTCACTAAGCGCCTTTAATTCTAATGTCCGCATAGCTATCCCCTTTCCAAGTACCGATTCTTATAACTTTTTAATGAGCATCAAAAGCAAGGTTCACATTTAACTCCATATTTTTTAGACAGCCCTATGATCTTTCGTTTAACGGCAGAGTAATATTCGTGTTTGGCGCCCATGTAACTGGGAAGCAAATCAGGATAGTGCTCATCATAGAACGAGTTCATCTTCTTCCGCAGCCCGGGTTTCATCCACAATTTATCAACTAGGATATTTTTAACCCCAGCATTTGCCAACCGGGATACTAGTTCGTCAAGGTTGCGATCCGTGATATATGGCATGATGGGACCAACAAATGCCCACGTGTAAATCCCCTCTTCGGCGACCGCTTCAAGAGCCGAAAGTCTATCCTCCACAGGAGAGGCTCCGGGTTCGGATTTCCTTCTTGCTTCGTCGTCGAGAGTGGT
>CBDUVV010000219.1:0-2181 GCA_965370755.1 uncultured archaeon
ACCATTATATTTATGACGTATGTTAACACACTTAATTTGAAAGCAATTACTTTTAATATGAATAAACCTATTTCAACCGAAACAATTTGCTAATGGCTGGATTGCCTGACGGATATTCGTTCAACTGGTTCAAGTGGATAGGTCGCGATACTGAACGTTTGGTCAGTTAATGCGTGGCAATATCGACTACATCACGTCAATGTAGCGTCCTGTTCGGTTTCTCTCTTCGGCACAAGAGACTGACTCGCCCACCTGTCGTAAACGAAATCAAAGAACCCATCGACTAGTTTGGCACCGCAAACGGGGGCAATTTCTTGTCCAGCTCGTGTTAGGAGCACCGTCCCAATTTCCAGATTATTGTCAGCATCCTTGGGAAATGTTAGTTCCACCGGTCTACTGTAATGGTAGACAACGACTTTCTTCGGCAAGCCCGTACGCTGAAATCCTGCGAGGTTATCGAACTGAATAAGCCCGAGACTATCAAGATGACTAAGAGTATTGAAATAGATTCCGTGGCGGCTGTAAATCTCATTCTGAACGTCATACACGAGTGGGATGACGTTACCTATCACCCAACCAAAGCTGCAAAGGCGCATAAACAGTTCTGCATCGCCCTTATCCAAGTCAGCCAACAAGTTGACGGTTTTTCTGGAAAACGCGCCGGGTGAGTTAGCTTCACCAGCGAGGACCTGCGACCAGAGCTTCTGCATATCATCATCAGAGATTATTCGACACTTGTCGAAGAAATTCGTGATCCAATCGTCTTCTACATTTTGCGGTGAGGAGTCTTCCTTAAGGTGCGGAAGTGCTTTCTGGGTGATGTCTTCAATGTTTGACTGCTTTTTCGCTTCTTCTTCAAAAAATCGGTGCATCGCCCGCCGGTTAAGGTCAGTAATCTGAATCTGGGATTCCGCTTGAATTTTATCCGCTTCGGCCTCAGCTTTGGCGACTCGGACAATCTGGTAGGGCTTGAAAATGCCCCCCACAGCATCCGAAATCTTTTCAATCAGAACGGTTGCTGGCTTCGTAAGGTCGCCGAGTTTAGCTAATGGGTTCTCATTCATGGTAACGAAGTAAACATACGACACGCATACTAATTTTACAACCGTCAAGTAGAGGAAAAAAGCAAGGCTATCCCGACAAAATAATCATCTCTGGAATTCCCCTATCCATTTAACAAACTTGAGTTTTCGGGTTGAATTAAAGAGCCTTTTGTCCGCAGTGACAAGTTGAGTTTTCATCTCATCCGCAATCGCTACATAAGCGGCGTCATAGGCTGAGAGGTTATACCTGTCGCAATAAATGAGAACTTTCGGGAAGTGTGGCGAAAGGGGGTAGAGCGTGATACCGAGGTTAGTAAAGCCGTCCATCGCCTTTAGAGCGTCGTCGTCCCCGACCCTTGCCCGCCTCTTTGCTATGGCAAGGGAGTTTGCCACCTCAAACTCAAGGAGCGCCGGAGCATGAAGGGAAAGGCGATCCGAGGCATGATCCGCAAGAATGTCCAGGGCGATATCTCCATGCTCTTCATCGGAGAGGTACCACTTGAGTACCACGCTCGCGTCAATGACGATGCGCTTCATCCTCTTCTTTCGAGTTCTTCCCTGGACTCCCTGTAGACTTCGGCGGCCGGGACACCGGCCTTTGCGAAGGCGACCCTGGACTCCAGTATCTTCTGATGCGCCTCCACTTTTCTTGAGTGCTGGTATTCCCCGTAGGGAATGATTACCGCCATCGGCTTGCCTCTCTTGGTCACTACGATATCTTCGTTCCCTTCGGCGGCCTCTCTTATGAGCCTGCTGAAGTCCCTCTTCCCCTCGGCTATGGTTACGGTGATGGTTTTCATATGGACTCCTTTTATGGTCATCTATTATGACTATATTGTATGTCTATATTTAGGGCATGTCAAAGGGCTGAACCATCCTTCCCTTTTCAAGGGAAGGTGCCACCTAAGTGGCGGAAGGGTTGAAAATAAAAAGGAAAACCACCCCTCAGTCCCCTCCTTGAAAAGGAGGGGAAATTTCATGAATAATTCGGGCTAGGAGTTGTCGAATTGGCAGGTTGCGGAGGCGGAAGGTTACTCGGCAGCGTCCATTACGTCGATGTAGCGCCTGTCGCGGCCTTGCCTGCGGATAACGATGATGCCGTCTTTTTTGGCGAACAGTGTATGGTCGTTGCCGATCC
>CBDUVV010000220.1:0-2146 GCA_965370755.1 uncultured archaeon
AATTACCAAGGGGCCAGAGATAAAGATTTGTGACCGGATAAAAAATATTACAGTTTTTACTTGAAAAATTTCCAGAAATAATACATATATATCCTCATGGGCGTTCTTCATCTAGTGTGGTATACGAAGCTTCCATCTTGAATGAGGAATTCCGTAGAATGATCAAGGGTTCCGAGAGGGACAAGATTTACCTCTGGATCATCCCGGGCCTCATCGCGGCATTTTCATCGAATCTAATAAATTCAGAGCCAGAAAGTATTGTACTGGGGATATCTGGCATCACGCTCATCGTTGGATTTTTAGCCTTTGGAGTAGGTAAGAATCTCGAAGAGTTCGTACTCTTCAAACTTTTTTTAATCATTAGTAAACTATGGTTGGGGGCAGAGGAATACAGAAGTCAAATCAAAATGATAAATGAGAGTAGTGATAAATGTCTAAAGAATCCCGATTGTAGAGAAAGCATGTATAAGGAATCATTAGAAAGACGTATGTTCCTCAATACTTCAATAGCTCTATCCATAATATACCTGAGCGGATATGATAATGGTAATTCAATGGTGCCGATTCTACTCGTTATCTCTTTTGGCTTTTACATCTTAAACCGGATACAATTCTGGTTATGATCAAGAAATTATAAAACCAGTTTATTCTATCTTTTCCAAGAGGCACTTTGGCCCCCCGTTTTGCACATTGCAAACTACTGTCCCCAACACTGGTCTTTCTATGTTATCGGCGCTGGCGGTGAACTCTACCTTTACTTGGAACCTTGCGCCACGGGGATATTCTATCTGCGTGAAGTAGGGTATTTCAGGTAGAACACTTTCGATTCCTCTGGTCCGAATGCCTAATGGGTCACCGTTGGCCTCGTCTATCTCGTTTTTCTCTCGCAATATGGCGTCTCTGTTCACGAGGAGCTTAAGAAAGCCATCGGGTGATAGATCATCGAGACAGGGATCTTGGTCTCGGTAGGCGTTATCTATGTATACCACGCTGAATTCACTTGGCTGGAGGTACTTCCTGAGCAGTTCAAGGGCGTCGTCCTGAAAACATACTTCCTCTGTGTATGTCCCGTCCTTCGATTCGAAACGTATACTGAAGCGGCCCTCCTCGTAATCGACATCATCACCCTCGACATAGGAGCCCAGTGACATTGTTAGATTACTCATCCGCGGGTTCAATAGGAACTCGCTTGCAGAGCTCCCCCTGGCATAGACTGTTAAACGACTATTGGATGAGCTTACCACTACGTTGTCCCTGGTGATCTCGACACTGGGTATATCGCCGAGGGGCACGATCTGCTCCTTGCCATCTATCTTTTCCCCGTCTTTGTAGATCTCGAAGCCCACAGTCTGAATACCACCCTCCTCAATCGAGATGAGGCGCCAGGGCAGGTCTCTCTCAAGGTGCTCCGGCCTCAACGCCCAGAGCGACACCGGGCCAACCTCCAAGTCAAACTTGTGCTCACCAGGCGCGACCTCGATATAGTCACGATAAAGATCCTCGCCATCACGGTAGATCCTAAGCTCCACAGCCTCCGGCACATCACCAGAGTTCTCAAGGACCAAGTAGGGCTTGGGATACGTGACGCTCACAGCGTCCACGATGTCACCACTATAGACATAATCCTTCATCTCGCTGTACTCCACCTGCACGTCCTCGATAAGACGATAATCCGCTAACTTGACGTTTCCCCCCTCCGTACAACCTGAAACAAGAGCTAGTGCCAGCAATAATATGAGCATCCCCCTCATCGTCTATTCGCCTAAAACATCGAACTAATTACGATTATTCAAGATTACTCCTTATAAATCTTGCTAATTCTGCATAAAATCAGGTGATTATTTGTCTATATTCAGAATATTTTTCAGGGCTGGGGCAGTCGAGATCCTTAGTTTCCTGGATAAGAAAGGAGAGACAAGGCACAACGAAATATTGAAGCAGGACTTCGTCAAGAGCCGGGAGACATTTTCACGAAGACTCCACGAGCTAGAAGAATTAAATCTGATAAGACGGACCATATTGGACACTAAGCCACCTGGAGTTATGTATTCCCTTACCAACAAAGGAAAAGAAACAAAAAAATTACTTGCCCAACTCGAAAAAGTCCTTAAATAACCAGGGCCTTCCCTTTGAGACATATAACTCA
>CBDUVV010000221.1:0-2143 GCA_965370755.1 uncultured archaeon
CCTTGAGTAGAAGGCCCCTTCGGAGAGGGGGTTCTTTGCCAGATATTAAAAACTCAATCGGAATGTCTGATTGGCGGATAACAGGGCCCTCTGATAAGGCCACCATCCTCTCAATGAGGTTCTCCAGCTCCCTTATGTTGCCAGGCCAGGAATATTCCGAGATGACCTCTAATGCCTCTGGTTCTATTCCCTCTATTTTCTTGTGAAAACGTTTGTTGTATCGGTCGATGAAAAGTTCTACAAAGTCAGGAACGTCAACTATCCTGTCTCGGAGCGGGGGCAATTTGACAGGGATAACATTAAGGCGGTAAAAGAGGTCTTCGCGAAAGGTTCCTCGCTCGACCGCCTCTTCGAGATTAATTCTTGTGGCAGTTACCAAGCGAATATCTATAGGGATTACTTGGGTTCCTCCTACCCGCTCTATTTCCCCTTCTTGAATAGCTCTAAGAAGTTTTGCCTGAAGATTAATGTCCAAATCACCAATCTCGTCCAAGAAGAGCGTACCTTCATTGGCAAGTTCAAACTTCCCAAGGTGCCTCTTGTAGGCACCAGTGAACGCCCCCCGCTCGTGACCAAAGAGCGTGCTTTCAGCTAGACCCTCGGGTACTGAGGCCATATTAACGGTGATAAATGGCTTCTCGGCTCGTGCGCTTTTGCGATGAATTATCCTAGCTACCAACTCTTTCCCAGTCCCACTCTCCCCCCTAATGAGGACCGTAGTAAAAAGCTCAGCCGTCTTATTAATGACAGCGTAGACCTCCTTCATCCTCTCACTTTGGCCGATGATGAATTCTTGCTCGATTAACTGCTCTATTTCAGAATGGAGATAGAATACCTTACGCAGGAGAGTTTTCTTCTCAAGGGCGCGATGAACTAGGTTTTCAACCGTGTCGTACTCAAATTCCTTGGTGATGTAGTCGTAAGCCCCCAGCTTAATAGCCTTCACCGCCGTCTCAATATCTTTGAGGACGGTGATCATTATGACTTCGATTTGATCTTGGCTCTCCTTGATCCTTTCCAAGACCTCCAGGCCGTTGAGCCCAGGGAGCTTGATGTCTAAAAGAACAACATCAACGGGGTTAGTATCTATAAGGTGGAGTGCCGTTTCACCATCCGGAGCAGTCAGAACATGATGCTGCTTCTTTAAAATTAGTGTTAGGGTATCTCGAATACCCTTGTCGTCGTCCACCACTAAGATTTTAGGCTTACGTTGATTCATAAATAGAAGCTTATCCAATTCGCTTCATAGTTTCAAGCTATTATAATGAAATCAACTTTCTAGGCATCTACTTTATCGATCGGGTATTCCGTCATCCTGCTTCCTCATTCCCATTTAGTACTTTCCTGCCAGCCACTACCCTTTCTCATGAAATGCGCGACTTTAGATGGTTAATGTTTCGCCTACGGTTTTGGAAATATCTAGACCACACAGATGTGGAACCTAGTGCCCTTTTGACTGTGGTGAAATGGTATCCATCTTGCATGCATTTTTATTCATGCGCGATAAAGCCTCTATTTCCGAGGAAGGCAAATAATTAAGAGACGCTATGCAATTACGGGCTTTGTAGTCAGCCTCCTGGTAATCGGATGGCTTCTGCAGGGGGTCGAATGGGATAAGATCCGCCTAGCCTTTGCCCAAGTAAGATTGGGGTGGGTTGGAGCCATATCGGTAATCGTATTGGTTCATATCTGCATACACACCTGGCGATGGACTCTTCTCCTAAAGCCTGTACACCCCTGGGGGTTTGGCCTCTGCTTTCGGGCTACCGGTGTGGGGTTCCTTTCCAGCATTCTTTTACCAGCGCAGGCAGCCTCGGTAGTGCGGGCTATGGTAGCGGGAGAAGGGGGTCGTGTGCCAGTCGGCAGTGTTTTTGCCACCGTCGTACTAGAGCGGCTCGTTGGAACTTTCATATTGCTTCCTCTTATGATTATAATTCTAGGGTGGGTAGAACCACCCCTGTTGGGAACTGCAACGAAGGCCTCCCTTCGAGTCGGTGTATGGTTATCTGGTACTGGCGTGGTGGTGTGGGGACTGATTTTGTGGGGGCTTATCAAATCCCAACAACGAACACTAAATTTCCTACAAAGTGCTTTAGCCTTCTTCCCGTCAAGCTGGACAGAAAAAATTATAGATTCGGGCGAG
>CBDUVV010000222.1:0-2051 GCA_965370755.1 uncultured archaeon
AGTCTATGTTCAGGCAGCCCAGATGGAATCTGATGTTGAAAGATTTTATCCCTTCCAGATGGTGAATACATCCTGCGATTTTGTGGATATGGAGACATTTAAGTGCAGATATCTGGAAGCGGGGTTGAGACCAGGTAAATTCTCTGATTCGACCTGCTCACTTTGTTTAGCCGGTCTAGAACAGTTTAGATGTGAAGACCGGTCGGTTTTTAAGAAAATTTAATATGGTTTGTGAGGGTATACTTAAACATGGTCGGGGCTAGTCCGTACACCATAAGTCAGATAGCGGAGAAGCTGAAGAATGCCCATTCGAATCTGATGGATGGCGATAGGAAGGCATATGAGATTTTTTTGAGGGAGGTCGTGGAGGGATTGGAGGATATCATGAGGAAATACTCCGACGACGATGAGATGAAGGAATACTACGATAAGTTCTTCCCTTTCTACGAGAAGCGAAGCGGCAAAGCCGACAAGGCCAGGCTAGAGAAATTCATAACAGAGATAGACCACATAATCTACTGGAGAAAGATTGCAATGGCCTCCGGGAAGGGCCTACCCTTCAAGGACTACCGTAGCCTAAGGGGCGAGACCGGCCGCAGGGGCTGAACGGTCCTAGCCGAACCAAGAGTCCAGGTTTTTTTGCGACCGCAGTTTTTCCGTTTTCTTAATCCTCTCAAGTCCCTTCTCTACCCGCTCCCGTGAAAAGCCGCTATCGCCACAGAGGAAGTCTAGTATGGATGGCTCGTCTGCGGATTGCCAAACCAATTCGTAATCGTCGGTGTAATAAGAACCTAAGAATATATCTTTGATCTCGCCCACGTTGAAGTCATATTCGATGCCCTTCTCGGCAAGACCACTTTCAGCATTTCCATATTCTTTGACCAATGCCAAAGCCTTCTTGGGGCCAATGCCCCCGACTCCCTTTGGATTGAAGTCTGTACCGATCAGGATGGCTATGTCTATGAGTTGATCCCGGGTTATACCAAGTTCAGATAGGACATCCTTTAAATTAATTAATTCGGGGTTGATGGTAACGTACTCTTTCTTCCGCGGCACCTTCCGCTTGCCTGAACTTGCGAGATTCCTCACAAGCCGGGGGGCGCCGAAGAGAAGGGCGTCGTAGTCCTGGCTTCCAACGCCCCATGCATCTCCCTTTGAGACCATGTAAGCGGCTTGCGCCTCACCCTCAGAGGGAGCCTGGACATGGGGTATTCCCAAGGCGTCCAACAATTGCTTGGACTCAGTTAGCATCTCATCCGTCAACCTAGAGGACTGCTGGGCATACGTCCTGGCTTCCTCCAATCGCCCGGCCGCCCGTGCTTCTTCCCATTTGCTACGCGCCTTTTCTCTGACCTTCTTACGTGCCTCCACGACCCTCCCCTTTAGCTTTGGTGGCTTGCCGTCGAACACATAGATGGGAAGTATTCCGTACTCCAAAAGATTCGCGTTCCTATAAAAGAGTCCAGTGAGGTGACTTGTCACCCTCCCTGTTGAGTCCATTAGAGGTGTTCCATCAGGCTGTCTGATGCTGGATAGAAACTGGTAAAGGGTGTTCAGTGCGTCAATGGCTATCTTTTTCCCACTCAGGTCCTCAAAGCCTATGGTTTTGGGGGCAAGCAGGTTTGTTAGTTGAACTCCCATGCTGTGTACCTTCAATCCAACTTACCAGTGGCTAGGAATATTATCTTTATCTCTACTGGGCAACCGGAATCAATGGATACTAACATTTAGATTTCTAACTTAGTTAGGAAATGAGAGCTGATTGGGCCCTTAATCCGCTAGGGCTCTCATTATATCCCGTTCTGTGATGATGCCTTCCAGTCCACTTGGACCTACTACGCATACCGTGCCCGTGCCGTGTTCCTCAAGGACTTTAGCGACATTGCCCAAGTCGGTTTCTCCACTAACCGTTGGAACATCCTTATTCATCAACTCGCTAACCGGTGTACCAAGGGCACCTTCGAGTCCGCCACTGCGCATCTTCGTGAAGATGTTGTTGTCCCCTATAAATTGGATGATGTCTCTCGTAGTAAGCATTCCCACGAGCTCTC
>CBDUVV010000223.1:0-1984 GCA_965370755.1 uncultured archaeon
AATGCTCAATACTGGTGAAAGCCAAAAAGAGGCGATCCGGCCAGATTTCAATCGGTCCATTATGATAGATTTTCAAAGCGCCAAGATCACCTCTGATGTTGGTTTTCTCCTACTTCGCGAGATAGATGAACGTTTCGGCATTATTGACTCCATGAATGATTGCCTTGAAGACGTGAGGTCATCTACCCATACAAAGCACTCCTTTAAGAAGTGCGGCCAAATGTGCGTAAAAGCGGGGATTTAGGTCTTTGGCTAGGAAGCTGCCGCATAATCTCGGCTTAGTTGATGACGCGAGGGAGTTTTTACGGGGCAAAATAGATGGTTACGATTGCTTGCCTTTAAGTATGATGGAGGTGGAAATGGAGAGAACACCATGACGACAATCTCTCTTATTATTCCTCCATCGGCCTTCCTCTTAGATGAGCGGGTCTTCATGTCCTTAGGTATCCTAAAAGTAGCTGCTGTCCTGGAGGAGGCCGGTCACGCTGTCGAGCTACTTGACTTGTCGGGGGTTGAGAACTGCGAGGAGGTGGTGGGCTTACATGCTGCAACCTCAAAGGCCAATATCTTTGGTATTACCACGACGACGCCACAACTTCCAGCCGTGATGAATATGTGTGCTTCCGTAAGGGAACACCGAACCGATGCCAAGATTATCCTGGGCGGTCCCCATGTGACCCTTGCCAATGCTGCGTGTAAGAGGGAGAAAAAATTAGGGATCGATGGGCGAGCGACACGTGCCTTCCAACAGTTATCAGAGACGTTTGATGTCTTGGTGGCAGGGGACGGGGAGGGTGCGATCTTCGATGCCATAGATGGTGAAGCTCCGAAGTTGGTCGATGCTGACGAGCCACGATCAGCGCTATTTTTAACCGACAGCAGATTGAATGAAATGCCTTTTCCCGCTCGGCACCTCGTGGATGTGGATAGTTACCGGTATACAATTGATGAAGAGCGGGCTTTGAGTCTAATCGCGCAGCTGGGATGTCCATTTGCGTGTGGTTTTTGTGGAGGACGAGAATCACCCTCGTTGAGAAGGGTCAGAACCCGGGCCACGGAAAATATTGTTGCTGAGATTGAGCACGTTCACACGACGTACGGAGTGCGGGGGTTCATGTTTTACGACGATGAGCTGAACGTCAGTCCCAATATGGTCGAGTTGATGGAGTCGATCCGAAGACTGCAAAACCAAGTGGGGAGCGAATTCCGGCTTCGGGGTTTTCTCAAGTCGGAACTTTTTAACGACAGGCAAGCGGAATCCATGTATAGGGCTGGTTTCAGGTGGGTGTTGGTAGGATTTGAGTCAGGGGCCCCACGAATACTCGAAAATATTAATAAGAAAGCAACGTTGGAGGATAATACGCGTTGTGTTGAAATCTGCCGAAAACATGGATTGAAAGTGAAGGCCCTAATGTCGATTGGGCATCCAGGAGAGACTAAGGACACAGTAATACAGACCCACGACTGGCTACTTGAAGCCCAACCAGACGACTTCGATGTAACCATCATAACTACCTATCCCGGGACGCCCTATTATGACCACGCGGTGCGCCATCCTACCGAGGAGGACGTTTGGGTTTATACGTATCAAAAAACCGGTGATAGACTGTATTCCTACGACGTTGACTATACGGAAGTTGCCGATTACTACAAAGGTGACCCTGACGGTGGCTATAAGTCCTATGTATACACGGACTATCTCTCGCCTGATGACCTTGTTGAACTGCGTGATTTTGTTGAGAGAGATGTCCGCAAAAAGCTCCATATCCCGTTTAATCCCTCGAGCGCTTCCATTAGGTATGAGCACTCCATGGGGCAATTCGGGGGTCGTTTACCCCACAATATTCTACGAACATCGTTGGATACAAAGGAGCAGCTAAAATCCCAGAAAAGTTTACGCGTGTCGTCAAGTACATGAACGCCAAATAATCATATTATTCCTGCCGTCAGCAAAGAATAGGCTCCCTTCCGACCAACCTAACCT
>CBDUVV010000224.1:0-1853 GCA_965370755.1 uncultured archaeon
AACCGCGATATTATTGATTGTTAACTGGGACTTTTACATTTTACCCTGGATCCTCATGGGGATTTTGATCTTAGAAAAGACGACATTAAATCGCCTCAACAAGCTCATGCCAGAAAAATTCCAACCCTCTGAGGATGAACTAAGGGAAAAATATGGCGAGTTATTCAAAGTGGATAAGGCAGCGATAGACACTGTCCTTGAGGATGAGTTCACCAAGAAATTAGGATTCGGTTCAGTATCGGGGCAAAAGCCTGGATTTATCAGTTTTCTAAAAGGGGAGGGCGCCGAGGACGATGAGGGTTTAACCGAGGCCATCGAGGGATACATGGAGAAGGAGAAAAGCCGATGGAGAAGAGGCGATGCTGGATGATCGAACAAAGGAAACTCAAGCTCATGTCCAAGTTTCTGCCGAGGCTCTACGTCTTTGTCTTTCTGGCCGGTGGATACTCGGGACTTATAGGGATTTTTGAATGGAATATCAATTCGTGGCTCCCTTCAGAGGACTCTAACCTTCTTGGAACTTTAGCATTTCCCGCCTATGGCATCTTGTTCGGCATGCTCTGGCTGGGTATAGGACCATTGGTGGTTTTATTCGCAGCTGGCTTAAAGGATGGGATAACGCTCAAATCGTATATCTTGGGGGGTGGAAACGTATACTTCTGGGAGGCATATATTACGGGAGACGTGGGCACTCAACTGCTTGGTATCGGAGTGGGCCTGATGGAATCCATGTCCCTATTGTATGCTTCCACTGGTGGGATGTACCTCGCCGTTTATCTTAGTGAGAGATATAGAGAGGGTATGGGCGCGGAGGAGACCCAAAAGATCAATTTTACTAAGAAGGTTGTTGTCAGTTTCATGTTGGCTGGGCTCGTAGTAGGGCTGCGCTATTACCTCTACTGAGGCAGATGCTCCAGAATCTCTCTGAGGTCTTTTTCATGGATAACAACGTTAGCGGCGCTCTCCAATTCCTGGACCTTGGGATCGAAGGCTATTCCAACTCCGGCTTCCTTCACCATACATATGTCTGGCCTGTTATCCCCCACTGCGATGGTGTCCCTTGGATCAACATTGTATTTTTCCACCAACTCGAGAAAAGCATGTTTCTTACACACCGAGGGCTGGTTGCACTCGTCGGGCTTGGGACACTTTCCAGGCATCAACAGCTCGCCGGTGAAAGCGTCATCATTGACAATCAGCTCGTTGGCAGTGAAATCGTCCATCCCGAGACGTTCTACGAGACTTTTTGCAGCGAAGCCGTAGCTGTCTGTTACTATGGCAAGCTTATAATCCCGCTCCTTGAGGCTTGCTATGACATCCTCTGCCCCCTCCATGAGAGGTATTTTAGATACGACTCTTAAGGCGTCGCTTAATTTGACTCCCCGTAGATGCTCGGCCAAGGACAGGCTTATTTGGTTTAAAGGGAGGCCACTGTCGATCAGTCGATGGGCGTCCGCTGTGAAGTTGAAGGTGGCTGCCAAGTAAAAGATGGTCCGCCCTTCGACCAGTGTTCCGTCCATGTCAAAAACAGCAAGTTTCATTCGTTAATGGATTAATTCGGACATTATTTAACAGTTAGCGAGATATCGTTGAGATTAAAAAATCGAACAAAATAGCCTGATGCTGTCCCTTAAGGCATTTTAGGTTAATAATCCAAATAATCTGTAGCCGTAATGATTAAAAAAATCTTTTGATAAGCATTATATAACCAGGGCGAAAACCCATTTTCTAAGGCGGGTTGAACTACGATTGTTCGTTACATCACCCGCTTCTTACCCCCTTTAAATTATTACCTTTTCACCACACACAACTAGGAAACAGTAAGGTATAAAAAACCCCTCTTGGGTCAGAGA
>CBDUVV010000225.1:0-1821 GCA_965370755.1 uncultured archaeon
CCTTCAACCGGAACCCACGCTACTTCCTCAAAGAGGGAAAGAAGAACCCGAGACTCGAGTGGTTCACTGACAAGTTTTTTCTTAAGGCCATAGCACATGCCGTGGACAAGGAGACGATCATTATCAACACGATGCACGGCCTTGGCAAGCCTGCAGTGGCCACCATCTCCGAAGAGGTCAAGTCCTTCCATAATGCCGACCTTAAGGACTACAACTATGACCTGGAAAGAGCGGCGGCCCTCCTGAGAGAAGGGGGCTATATCAAAGGTAGCGACGGCCTGCTGCGTGACAGCAAAGGAAATGCCATAGAATTTTCCCTCCATACCAATGCCGGAAACCTCCTGCGTGAACAGATCTGCTCCATCCTGAAAGAAGACTGGGAAAAGCTGGGCATGAAGATAAACTATCGCCCCCTTGAATTTAACGCCCTCGTCGAAAAGCTTATGAGCAACTTCCAGTGGGATGCCATACTTATCAGCCTGACCGGCGGCATCGAGCCCCACAACGGGGCAAACGTAAACCGCTCCAGCGGCAATCTCCACTTCTGGAATCCCCGTCAGGAAAAACCAGCCACCACTTGGGAGGCAGAAATAGACAAGCTCATCGAAGAAGGGGCCTCGGAGATGGACCTTGAAAAGCGGAAGGTGATATACAAGCGCATGCAGGCCATCTACCACGAGGAACTTCCCATGATCCTAACAGTTCGCCAGTATGTATTTGATGCCTACAAGAATAAGCTTAAAAACTACGACCCTACAACATGGGGGCTCTACAAACCTGAAAGAATCATGATCGGCCAATAATGGGTCGCTTCATCCTCAAAAGGCTCGTCCACATGATACCCCTCATGCTGGGCATCACATTTATCTCCTTCATGATCATCTCAATGGCGCCGGGAGATTATCTCTCCACCTTGAAGATGAACCCCCAGATATCACCCGAAACAATTGAGCGGCTGGAGCGGGATTTTGGCCTGGACAAACCCGTATACATACAATACTTAAAATGGCTCTGGCAGACCTTGCACTTAAACCTGGGTGAGTCCGTCGCCTACCGTATCGGAGTTGTAGACCTCATCTCCAGCCGGGCGCTAAACACCATAATACTGGCAGGTGCCAGCATCATCTTCACATGGAGCCTTGCCATACCCATAGGCATTGCCGTCGCCTACTGGCAAAACACCATCTTCGACCGCCTGCTCTCCTTCCTGTCTTTCTTCGGCATGGCAATACCTAACTTTTTCCTCGCCTTCCTTCTCCTCTACTTTGCATTGAAGACGGGCTGGTTCCCAGTGGGCGGTACATTTTCACACAACTACGACACCCTCTCCCTCTGGGGTCAATTCACCGACCGTGTGCATCACCTCATACTTCCTATTATAGTACTTGGCACCTCGGGAATGGCGGGTCTGATGCGTCTCATGCGTGGAAACATCCTTGAAATAAAAAACTCCGACTATGCCCGGACAGCTCGTGCCAAGGGACTTAGCGAGCCTGTGATAATATTCAAACACGTACTAAGGAACGCCCTCAACCCCTTCATCACACTTGCCGGTTACGAACTTGGCAACCTTCTTGGCGGCGCAGCTCTTGTCGAGGCGGTACTCAACCTGCAGGGGCTAGGTTCCTTAATGCTTCAAGCTGTTTTGGCACAGGATGTCTATCTTATAATGGGATCACTGCTAATCGGTGCGCTGCTGCTCGTTATTGGAAATCTTATGGCAGATATAGCCTTGACTGTGGTTGATCCTAGGATAAAGATGGAGTGAAGGCTGCTCAGTAGTAGGTCAATTAAAGGGTTGCGTCCCCTTTATTATTCCTT
>CBDUVV010000226.1:0-1790 GCA_965370755.1 uncultured archaeon
GATAGTCGGAATACAAAATCTGACTATAAGTGGAATCCTGCCTGTTCTGACGGGCTTTGAGTCTCGCTAGGTCTGGCACCAATGAGTCAAATCCCTATCCAACAAGGCGCTCAACTTTTCAACCTCGAGAAGAAACTCCGCCTGCAATTGCCTCTTCAGCTTTTGGTTGAGGGGTGGGATAGGACCCATATTTAAGCGCCTTATGCCCTTGGTAATCCTATGGCGCACAGGGAGAGGTGTGACGGCCAGAACAAATGATCGAAGGGCTGGCGGGGGGCTACTCAAGAAGTTGTTCAGCGCCCGGCTGCGAACTCGGACGGTAGGGTTGACCCTATCTAGTTCGGGTTGAAAGTCGGCGCCCACATCTAAAAAGCGAAGGGTTTCCCCGTAGACTCGCTCCGTCTCACTGCGGAAATCATCGAAAACGATGATGTGGACGCTCTCACGCTCAAAAACATCCTGGTACCTCTGAACTTGCTCTGCATGTTTGACAATCTCTCTATGAAGGAAGCGCCAATTTTCATCAGCACTAACACCAGACGATAATCTTCGCCCTTGCCTTCTATCCTTTTCTGCCTCGAGTGAAGCTTCAAAATCAGCGATGTCCTCAAGCCCATCCTTGAACTGAAGTGTATGTAATGAATAGAGCATATCCACAGGATTTCGTAACATTATGATGATCTTGGCGGAGGGTTGAAAAGCCTTGATTTCAGCGGCGGCCCGTCTTGAATACAAGTACCACCGCGATTTCTCGCCAACTCTCCTTTCAATGGTGATTCCATCAAATAAAGATAGATACGACTGCTCGACTCGAATGAACAGGGAGTAGGCCAAGTCGGTTCCGATAAAATGGGGCTCCCCGGTCGCCATAAAAATCTCGGGATGTTCATCCAGGTACGTCCTCATCGCGCTGGTGCCGCACCGCGGTGCGCCTACGATGAAGAAATCCGGCTTTCTCATGATAAGGGGTCCTTCCCGAGTGGCCAGGAGCTATCTTATACGAAGCGCAGCATGTTTTAAATTAGCATATCCGTTTTGTGTAAATGGTGCAATGGCTCCTTGAAAGTTACGATTATCCCAGGTAATCTTAACTTTGCCCAACCGACCTAAAAGTTCATATTTCATCTGAAATTGCCCCTGGGGGTAGAGGGCAATGAGGGGCGATTACATCGTGAAAGAGAAACTGAGCCTCAGCCCTCTTCGTAACATTTATTAAAACTAGTATCGATAGACACCGATTATTTCATATTGGCAGTTGCCTCCCTCCCCTTCACATTTAATTACGATAGTACCACCCATGGGTACTCTAGTGGAAAAGGAATTCGTTTCTCCATCTTTTATGGACATACTAGCATCCGAATTTGGATTACCTCTCCCCGATTTATTAGCAGGATAGACTTTTGTAGTTCCCCCCTCACAGTTATCAGAAGCTTGAACGGTGACAAGCATATCCCTGCCGGCCTTATTATGGTAAATAATCTTTTTCTTACCACAATCACATGTTACTGGTGTAGCTAACGCGGATGTAGCATAACCAAAGAACATCAGGCCTAGTGGAATTAACAATAATCGACTCATCGATAAACGGTTCATCCTTCCTCCGCTGCCCACACTGGAAGCGAGGCAAAAGCCAAGCCCGTGACCTGCCCCCAGTCATTGTACCACCTTCAGAGTTAGAGTCTGGTGATTTTTGGTTTCTCTATGTAATCCTTCGGGAGTTGCGATTATCCCAGGTAATCGTTACTTTCGCTTAGAGGGGAAAAGTTACTATTTCAACCGAAATATGCCCC
>CBDUVV010000227.1:0-1788 GCA_965370755.1 uncultured archaeon
GTCCACGTACCGATGGAGCTCTCAGCAGCAATTCCCCCAGCGGCCTCCTCGAGGGTTATACCCTTTGGTTCAACGTAAAAAGCGCATAAGAGGTCACCGTCGCTCGGTACATAGTTGAGTTCAACGTAATCCAAGTACTTCATAATCGAAAATATAACCTCTCGATTATTTCTATTTTTCTAGCTGTATATCATAGATTAACTGACCCTGTAATCACTAGTTATCAGATCGGGTTGCTGGCTATCTGATAGGTATTATCTCAAATTATATATATCATGAAAACATGTAGCAAATTTGATTGGACGGTGGATAGATTGCCCAAGTTTCTAAGCAGCAAAGAAGCATCCAAAAAGTTGATAGAATTTAAAGACCTCTGGTACGGACTCACCCAAAAATGCGAGGCCCTTTCCGAGCATGAATCAGGCTTAGAAGAGCCCTTCAAAGGTTCATTAGAGGAAATCAACAATTCCCTAAAAAAATGCCGCAGATTTCTAGGAGAGCTGGAACCGTCTCTTAAGCATTTGATGCCTTCGAAGAAGGAGGAGATCGGAGACCTAGCCTCCGGTGTAAAAGCAAGCCTTGAAGAATTCAATAAAGACGTTGAACTACAACTGGACGAAGTAAAGATGTTCATGAGGACCAGCGGCGACTTGAGTAAACTTGTCAAGAAGCTCGGGTCCATCGAAGAAGAGTATCGCGAGGCAGAAGCCAAAACCTCAAAGGTTTGCACGAAGTACGTTGAAAGAAGGAATGATTATAATCAAGCTAAGGAAAAGATAACCGGAGCGACTCAAGGAAAACTGAAGGGGGTGAAGGAGGAATTTTTCGAGAAGTTGGAGCCCATAGTAGAGGGACATGAGTTGACGTTTAAGGGCCGACCTATAGAGCTTGATGATCTCTTCGTGCAACTTTTGGAAAAGCCGACCGATGCGGAGATGGTGGACTTATCTCCCAGAAGCGCGTCCATGGGCTTTTTTGATGTGATCACCGGCAAGAAGACGGAGATGAATAAAGATGCTAGAATAGCCGTGTTGAGGTATGTTTCGGAGGAAATCATAGGTGTTACCAAGCCGATAATGGGCCATGAGGCCCAAGAAATATCCCGGTTAGACGCCCAGTACGCCGACCTTCGAGCTTTAGAAGTTGAATGCAAGAAAACCGAAAAAAGGATGGAAGAGCTTTCGAAACCGCGGAGCGAAATCAAGGACGAGATTTCCAGGCTACGGGATAGAGGCGCCTTCGCCTTGGGAGATTACGATACTATTCTGGAACTTCGTGGTAAATACCTGAATGTGTTTGACGAGATAAGCGAAAAAGTAATGATCCTTTTGAAGGGGGCAGAAGAGCTTCTTGAGGGTTACATAGAAATCGAGCCCGATGTCGAGAAGAGGGAACTTAAGATCCAGATTAAAGAACTGAGAGCCGTAATAGAGGAATTGGAACTTGGGCGGAGGCGGTTAGAAGAGCATCTGAAGGAGGAGAAAGAGAGGAGTAGAAATTCGGATAAAGTAATATCACACCATAGAGAAAAGTTAAAAGGGATGCGCTCTCAGATTAAGGTTTTAGAGGAGGAAATAGACTCCATAATAAAGGGATGAGCGATGTCGGAAATACTTGAAATTGGGGAGGTCCCCAAAAAGCTCGGAGAGTTCAAGGATTCCTGGTATGCTCTCGCACAGAAATGCGAGGCCCTTTCCGAGCATGAATCCGGCCTAGGTGACGGATTCAGAAGCGCCTTGGCCTCTGCCCTAGAAGATATAAAAGGTCTTGGTGACCTGCTTGACGCTA
>CBDUVV010000228.1:0-1694 GCA_965370755.1 uncultured archaeon
GCATATAAGCAGACAGATGAACTATTCCGGATATGAGATTATCTCCAATTACAATGGGATAATGAGGGGCTTTGCCAATTAATATTCTTTAGCACAAGGTGCTAAATCGGTTCTCAGTAAACCGATGTATATTGCCAGCCTGAGTTTAATAAAGACACTGGCAGCTAAGCACAAATGCTCTATGAAAAAGGTAATTGTCCAAATCCTTAATGGGAAGCAAATGACCTACAAAGGCAAACATGAGGGCATCGTTAGAAAAATAGAGGTGTTCAAATCTAGCAAGCTTGGAACACCCAATAGTGGGCATTGGAGGCTCGACATAATACCGGTCGAGTATAAAACTCTATCCCCTAAATCCGAGATCCTGAGCAGGATGCTAGCCAAAAGATGTGAGTACTGCTCAAAAGAGAAAGGATATTTCGAAGTGCACCATGTTCGTAAACTGGCTGATATTAAAGGGAAAAGCATGTTGGATAAAGTTATGATTGCCAGGCGGAGAAAGACTATGGTTCTTTGTGTGGAATGCCATGACCTCCTTCATGCTGGAAAGCTGCCCGATGGAAGGTTTCAAAGAAAGTGTGCATGAGTGGAGAGCCGTATGCACTGAAAGGGTGCGCCGCGGTACGCGGTGCTGAATCCTTGGCTTAGTCAAGAGGAGTTCGAAGAGATACTTCTGGGCCATCCGACTTACCTGAAGGTGAAAGCCAGAGGGGACAAGAGCATGTCGGAAAAGCGGGAGTCATTTGAAGACGTTTAAGGTGCCGTCCCGCAAGACCCGCGTAATAAGGCGAAAACTATACTGTCTGAATCCCAATCACCAGTGGTGGAACTGCACACTCACTGCTACAACGTCTAATAGCGGTGCCATCAAGAACAATTCGTTCAACTTTCGCGGATTGTACCCTTCGCTTGATGGACGATGAGGAACGACCTCATTCAAGGGGATGAATGGGACGCCTAAGTTGCGCTGAATACGTTCAGCACCAAAGGAACGCGGGATCGCCTAAGGGGCGCGAGCCCTATGGTGACGGAGTCCTCGTAGTAGTCCGAGATCGGGAGAGCCGATTACATGGCGAAGGGGGACAGGTGATCTGATAACCAACGAGGGGAGGTACGCGAGATGCGGAGCGCCGAAACCATCTTGGAAATCATCCGGGAACGTGGCAGAAGAAGACTGCCGCTGGATAACATCTATCGACAACTATATAACCGTGAACTTTATCTGCGCGCTTATGGTCGTCTCTACCGTAATGACGGGGCAATGACACCAGGCTCTACGGCTGAAACTGCGGATGCCATGTCACTGGAGAAAATCGATAAAATCATCAACGCTTTGCGTGATGAACGCTATCGGTGGACGCCAACCCGACGAACATTCATACCCAAGAAATCGGGAAAAAGAATGAGACCGCTCGGGTTGCCCACATGGTCTGATAAGCTGCTGCAAGAAGTAATACGCTCTCTTCTGGAAGCGTATTATGAACCACAGTTTAGTCAGTATTCGCACGGATTTCGTCCTGACCGTGGTTGTCATACCGCTTTAGGAGAAATTACCAAACGTTGGAGAGGAGTAAAATGGTTTGTCGAAGGAGATATCAAACAATGTTTCGATCGTATGGATCATCAGGTTATGCTATCGATACTGAGCGAGAAGCTACACGACAGGGCCATAATTGAGGTGAGCTTCTTCTCAT
>CBDUVV010000229.1:0-1685 GCA_965370755.1 uncultured archaeon
TTCGATAAAATCCCACTGGATATATCAGGTTCCTTATTTCCTCCAGGGGCGCAGCTGCCATCTTGGATGGAGTATCGTATCTTGAGAAAAGCCTCTCCGTGGCTTGGAGGGTGTTTTCGTCGCGAGTCCGCTGTGACAGTATAGTGGATATTAGGACCACGAAGGGATCGTCGTAGTAATTTTCTAGGGCAGTTATTCCGCTCAACCCTTGGACTATAGAATGGACTTTTGAAATGATGCCCCCTTTATCCATTTCCCGTTGCTTTGGCACCTTCTACCTCCAAAAATTGGCCGCAAGGAAGAGGATATAGATTCCCATGAAGATGATGCCCTCGCGTTTACCGAACTCTGCATTGAAGCGCATGAAAACTAGGAGGAGGATGGCGACAGCGAGCATTATCGGTATGTTGAACTTCATGAGAACATCATTGGCATTTAACGGCGAGATGATGGAGGCAACGCCAATCACCCAGAGGATGTTGAAAATATTGCTGCCTATTAAGTTTCCAATGGAGATTGGAGTGTAGCCCTTCTTTAACGCAGTGACCGAGACGGCCAGTTCTGGTAGAGAGGTTCCCACGGCCACCAACGTGGAGCCTATAGCGCCCTCGCTGATCCCGAGTACGGATGCTATCTCAATTGCAGAGTTGACCAGGAATCTGGAGCCTATTAACACCCCGATAGCGCCAATGCTCAATTTCAGGGACTCCTCGAATAATCTACCCTCCTTTCTTATTGGATGGTCCTCAGCCATTCCCATTCGCCTCTGCTTGTAGAGGAGTGTGAGATAGGATATGAACAGGGCCATAAGGATGATGCCCTCAATCCGCGAGATTATGCCATCGAAAAATGCCATGGCAGCGAATATGAAGGATATGACGAGCATGAAGTAGCCATCCCTTCTGTACATCTTTTCATCCATCTCTAGTCTTCTGAAAAGAAGCACCAAGCCCAGTATCAACGCTATATTTGCAACGTTGCTGCCCACCACGTTCCCGACCGCAAGGGAGCCGCTGCCCATGTAGGAAGCGTAGGCCGATACCCCAAGCTCCGGCAGAGAGGTGCCCATCGCCACCACCGTGAGCCCGATTAGTAGATCGGATATTCCGAAGTATCTGGCGATGTAGGCGGCGCCCTCGATGAAGTAATCGCTTCCCTTGACCAGAATTATCACTCCAACGATCAGCAGGATGAATGACTGGAGCATGATTTCTAATCTCCACGAAGATTATATCTACTTTGCTTCGAGTGGATTCCAACTTTTTAGTGGTCAGCATTGAAGTCTCATGATGAGGAAAGAAGGACGGTTGAGACATGAACTACAAGCCTACCACCCCACTGGCTACTACTAAACTCCCAAGGTTGGATGCCAAACTCCTTCGCGATTATAGGTATACGCACAGGGACGCCATAGTAAGAAGATTAGGTGAATTTAAGGCGTTGAAAAGTGCTCCGGAATCAAGGATTTTCAGCGAACTCTGTTTTTGTATTCTCACCCCCCAATCCAATGCTCTTACCTGTGATAGGGTCATGGTCGAGTTGGACACGAGGAGTTTTCTTTCGGACCCTCTTGCCCATCGAAATGAAATCGGAGAAATCGTAAGGAAGGTGAGATTTTGGAAGAACAAGACCAAGTACATAATCAGGGCCTGGACGAGGTTCGCGTCTAACAGTGATGTTGGTTT
>CBDUVV010000230.1:0-1536 GCA_965370755.1 uncultured archaeon
ACGGTTGAGAGTAAAAACGCATTGCAAAGCCCTATAGGAGGAATACCACTAGAAGCACCGCAGCGCATAGTAGAGGGAGCCGTAGACATACTCACTAGCCCCCCTGTTATTGAGGAATCAATAGCAACCGTAGAAGATAGGTTAGAAGATATTAGCAGGCGTGAGGAGGGGCGATACAAAGTAAATCCTCAGACCAGTGATCTTAGAAGGACGTCATTGGTGTTCGCACCAAGAGAAGACGTAGAAATCGGTCAAGAAGAAGCACTCATCAAAGAATACCTTGGGCTCGAAGGCGTCCCCGAAGTAACGGACCGGCTTATCATGCGGCCATATGAAGTGCCCCTTAGAACGTACATCCAAGTGGAAACAGCTGCGGATTTAGAGTGGGTTTTAATTAGTATTGGATACTTTGAAAGCGAGCTGGATGCGTTGTACTTGATCGAAGACAGCCTTTTCTTTATTGGTTTCGACGATGCCTCTCAGGGCTGGATTAGGCTTGATGAAGATTCCGATTGGGTTAACTCATGGGACATTGATACTCGTGAAAACCGAATCTGGGTAAATGTATCCCATCTATCTGTATTTGGCATAGCTGGAAGTGTATATGGAATATCCGGGAGTGTGTATGGACTATCAGGAGCAGTTGCCAGCAACCTTTCCCTAGGCGAGCCCCTTATAATTGAGCCTATCGCTAAAGAAATCGAAGAGAAAGCAGAGATTGAGACACCTACTGCAAATTACATCCTATATCTCCCTCTGGCAATTGGGACGCTCTTATTTTTGAATATGCTTCGCAAATGGCTAAAAATTTCATCGAAAATTCTACGTCGTTGATCAAAGCCTTTTAGCATGTTTTTTACTTAGCTCTATCCTGAAGACGCAGCATCCATCCTCCCGATCCATGGCATTTTCCCCCTTAACGTGGCTCGAGACGCCAAGCTTCTAGTCCACCACTTTCTTTAGCACGCCCTCGGTTATCCGGCATAACCCAACAGAACCCCCACAGAGGGTTTTGTTGGGTAATTCATGATTGTGTGGGGGTGATAAAAGAGGTTCTAATATTGAGACTTCGTTAGATTTTTTCTCTAGTCCTGGTAATTAGTCCTGGTAGAAAAAAAGAGGTAATTATTTATGCAAACGGCTTTCTACCCTTTTAAAAAAACAAAAAATCGGAGGTAAGAAAGACATGGTGGAACCCCAAAAGGGGCGTATCACAGGTAATTTTATATTCCTCAATAATCAATTTTATATTCTAGTAACGGAGGTGGTCGCTAGGTAATTTGCCTTGGAATTCATTGTTAATGGCAACTTTATTGTACAATGATCCAGTTAGGAGTGTATTTCGAAATGATGTATATAGGAACAGCTGCGGCTCTTGGTACTACTATAGGCTCTATGTTAGTCTTAAAGTACGGAATGAAAAAAGAGTTACTTTTTAGATACTCTACCCCTAATGGACGGCCATCAGCACATGTTAAGTCTGCAAATCCTGGCACTACAGCTGTAAACTATCTTAAGGCCCCTTCAGGTGCGGAT